>JBOGZM010000154.1:0-3861 GCA_050697255.1 Solirubrobacterales bacterium | reverse complement strand
GAGCGCAAGGAGCACGGTCTCCAGCGCTGGATCGAGGGGCCCCCGATCGAGGCAAGGGAACGGGTGCTCGTCGTCGAGGACGTGGTCACCTCCGGCGGGTCACTGGTGGCGGCGATCGAGCGGGTGCGGGAGGAGGGGATCGAGATCGCCGGTGCGCTGGCGGTGCTGGACCGCCTCGCCGGTGGTCGCGACGCGATCGAGCGCGCGCTGGGTGACGGCACGCCGTACGTGGCGCTGCTGACGATCGACGACGTGTACCCGGACCGGCCCGACCGCGCCGGCCAGGCCGAGCGCCCCGAGCAGGATTCGAACCTGCGGCCTACTCCTTAGGAGGGAGTCGCTCTGTCCAGCTGAGCTATCGGGGCTCCGGGTAGATTCTAGGCCGGTGCCAGGGCTCCCGATCAAGCGCGTTGACGGCATCGCGTACCGCGAGGTCCTGCCCGACCGCTGGGACGGCTCCGGCCGGACGATCCTCCTCCTGCACGGGTATCCGACGTCGTCGTACCTGTGGCGCAACGTGATGCCCTTTGCGGCCGCGGCGGGCTGGCGCGCGATCGCACCGGACCTGCCCGGCTTCGGCGACTCCCCGGCCGATCTGCCCGGCACCTGGGAGCGCCAGATCGAGCATGTAGAGCGCTTCCGCGGCGCGCTCGGCCTCGACGGCGTCGCCCTGGGGGTGCACGACTGGGGCGGGCTGATCGGGCTGCGGTGGGCGTGCGACCACCCCGGCGCGGCGAGCGCGCTGTTCATCACCGACACGGGGTTCTTCCCCGACGGCCGCTGGCACGGGATGGCCAACACGCTGCGCACCGAGGGGGAAGGCGAGCAGCTCATGGAGAACGTTGCGCGCGACCTCCTCGCCACGTTCATGCGCCAAGTCAGCTCAGCGCTCTCCGATGAGGCGATCGACGAGTTCTTCAAGGCCTACGGCGACCCGGCCCGGCGCCGCAACGGGCTGGATCTCTACCGCTCGGGCGACTTCTCCAAGCTGGAGCCTTACCGCGGCAAGTTGGCGGCGTTGAACGTCCCCACGCTGATCCTGTGGGGCGCGAAGGACGAGTTCGCGCCCGTGGGCGGCGCGCACCGCTTCCACAAGCAGATCCCCGGAGCGCAGCTGGTGGTGCTCGACGACGTGGGGCACTATCTGATGGAGGACGCCCCGGAGCGGGTAGGACACCACTTGCGCGAGTTCCTAGGCACCCTCTAGACGATTGATTCCTAACTCCCCGCTCACGGATGGCCACGCCGTCATCGCCGAGATCGGCGATGACGCCCGGCCGGCACTTCGCCGCCTGCGGTCATTGATTCGGAATCAACCAGCTAGATGGGGCGGCGTAAGCATTACCTGCCGAAGCGGAGTAACTTTCGGTTGGCCCGCTTCTCGGGGAGGGAAGCGAGGGGCCCGCCCGAATAGGGGAAAGCCATGAAGTCGATCGGTATGTCCCGGAAGGGGGCCACGTGTCACGCTTGCTGAAGGGCGGCTTCGCCGCGCTCGTACTCGTCGTTGCTTCTCTCACCGTCGCGGCCTGCGGGGACGACGGCGGTGGAGGCGGTGGCGGAGAGGGCAGGACAGGTGGAATCATCAGGATCGCGCACACCTCGTACCCGGACTTCCTGGACCCGGCTCTGTCCTACACCGTGGACGGCTGGCAGGCACTGCTCCAGGCATATCCAGGCCTGCTCGTGTTTCCGCACGAGAGCGGGCCGGAGGGCGCGGAGCCGGTGCCCGGGCTCGCGGAGGACATGCCCGAGATCTCCGAGGACGGCCGGACGTACCGGCTCACCCTGCGCGACAACCTGCGGTTCTCGGACGGGCAGCCGATCAGGGCCTCGGACTTCAAGGCATCGATCGAACGCATCCTCGAGATGGATTCGCAGGGCGCCGGGCTGGGCTACACCAGCATCGTGGGAGCGGAGCGGTTCCTGGAGACCAAGCGGGGCGGCATCCGGGGCATCGAGACCAACGACGAGACCCGTGAGATCACGATCAGGCTGACCGAGCCCCGGGGACCCTTCACGTACGAGCTGGCGATCCCGTTCGCCGGCGTCGTGCCGCAGGACACACCGGCGGAGAACCAGACCCGCAACCCGCCTCCGGGCGCGGGCCGCTACGTGATCGACAACGTGCGCGTGAACCGCTCCTACCGGATGCGGAAGAACCCGAACTTCTCCGAGGGCCTCGAGGGCACCGCGGCGGACGCCGGCAAGGCGGACGGGTTCGACGTGAGCGTCGTGCGCTCGGTCTCGAACCAGGTCACCCAGGTCGCGAACAACGATCTCGACTTCATGGTCGACAACCCCGCGCCGGACCGTGTCGCGGAGCTGCGCTCGCGCTACGAAGGAGAGAGGTTCCGGCAGTTCACGACGCCCTCGACGTTCTACTTCTTCATGAACTCCGAGGTCCCGCCGTTCGACGACGTGAAGGTGCGCCAGGCGGTCAACTTCGCCATCGACCCGGACGCGATCAACCGTGTGCAGGGAGGCGTGATCGAGGAGGTCAACGAGACGCTGCCGGAGGCGGTGCCGGGGTACCGGGACTGGCCCGACCTGTATCCGCACGACGTGAACAGGGCCCGTCAGCTGATCCGCGAGGCGGGCGCCGAGGGGGACAAGGTCACCGTGTGGGGCAACCCCGAGACCCCGACCAAGCAGACCATCGAGTACTACGCCGACGTGCTGAACGACATCGGGCTGGACGCCGAGGTCCGGATCGTCCCGGCGGAGACGTACTTCACGACGATCGGTGACCGCTCGTCGAGGGTCCAGACGGGCTGGGCGAACTGGTTCCAGGACTACCCGCACCCGGCCAACTTCATCGACGTGCTGGTGAACCCGGATCGGGTCGTGGCGACGGGCAACAACAACTACTCCTACAACGCGGACGACAGGCAGCTGGCGAGGAAGATCAACGACCTCGCCGCCGAGCCGGAGCTGACCGACGAGGTCAAGGACCGCTGGGCTCAGGTCGACCGCGAGATCCAGGAGAAGGCGTACTGGGGCGTGTACGGCACCCGCAGGCAGTCGACCTTCATGTCTGAGCGCATGGACTTCGAGAACTGCCGCGGCGACGAGTACGCCGTGGGCACCCACGACTGGGCGCAGTTCTGCCTGAAGTAGCGCGTTGACGAGCGGGGAGGGCGCGCATGCGCCCTCCCCGCGGCTCGACTCCGGTGGCCGCCCCTCCTTCCCGATACAGCAACCATCCCGCGGGAGAGGTCGAGGAGCGCGACGAGCAGGACCACTCGACCGCCGGCCTCGGTCCCCGGCAGCTTGCGCTGCGCAGGCTGCGCCGCAACCGCGTGGCGCTGTGCTTCCTGGCCCTCTTCTTCGCGATCGTCGCGCTCTGCCTGGCGGCGCCCCTGTATGCCGAACACGTGGCCGGCGTGGGGCCCGACGACAACAATCTCACCGGCAAGGTGGAGCGGGGCGGGGAGGAGCAGGACATCGTCACCCCCGACGGGACCCCGATCGGTCCGGGGCTCAGCAACGAGTACCTGCTGGGCGCCGACGCGAACGGTCGTGACGTGGCCGTGCGCCTGCTCTACGGCGGCCGCAACTCCCTGTTCGTGGGATTCATGTCGGCGCTCATCACGACCCTGATCGCGACGGCGCTGGGGTTGATGGCGGGCTACTTTCGCGGCAAGGCCGACCTCGGGGTCAGGACGCTCTTCGACATCCTGTGGTCGTTCCCCGTGCTGCTGTTCGCGATCGCGCTGGGCACGGCCCTGGCGGTCGGCGGTCTCGACCTCGGGCCGATCCACATCGCAGGGAACTCGATCTGGATCCCGACGCTCGTGATCGGCTTCGTCCTGATCCCGTATCTCGGGCGCCCGATCCGCGGGCAGGTCCTGTCCCTGCGGG
>JBOGZM010000153.1:0-4489 GCA_050697255.1 Solirubrobacterales bacterium | reverse complement strand
GGACCCGCAGCGCCGCATCGAGGCGGTCGCGCAGTCGCTCGAGCGCCAGCTCGCGGTTGCGTGCCTGGCTGCGCGTGTCCTGGGCGGTGGCGGTCACCCGCGGGCCGAGCCGGGCGAGCACGCGTCGCTTGCACTCCTCGGGCAGGGAGGAGGCCGTCACGTCCAGCACTGCCTCGACGCGCGATGCCGTCACGTTGGCGTGCTGCCCACCCGGTCCGGACGAGCGGCTGGTGCGCAGCTCGACGTCGGACAGCGGGAGCTCCACCCCGGCGCGGATCACCATCGGGTCGTCCACGTCTCCGCCACGGCTCCGGCGGGAACTGCTACGCCGGGTCGAGCTCGATGCGCTCGATCACCTGGGTGGTGCGCGGCCGGTCGCCGCTGTCGGTCTCGGTGCCCTCGATCGCGTCGACCGCGTCCATGCCGTCCGCGACCTGCCCGAACACGGTGTGCTTGCCGTCCAGCCACGGGGCCTCACCGACGGTCACGAGGAAGAACTGCGAGCCGTTCGTGTCCGGGCCGGCGTTCGCCATCGCGAGCGCACCGCGCACGATGCGATGCTGGTTCGGCTCGTCCTCGAAGGTGTAGCCCGGTCCTCCCGTCCCGGTCCCCTGCGGGCAGCCGCCCTGGATCATGAAGTCCTTGATCACGCGGTGGAAGATCAGGCCGTCGTAGAAGCCGTCGCCGGCCAGCTTGCGGAAGTTGTCGACCGTCTTGGGCGCGTCCTCGTCGAACAGGTCGACGGTGATCGGCCCGGCGTTCGTGTGCAGGATGGCGCGGGACACGGCCGGTAGCCTAGCGATCTGATGTCCGAACTCCAGAGCGGCACGGTCGAGAGCATCCACATCGCCCCCCGCGCGGAGGAGGACACCGACGCGGTCGAGTCCGTCGCCGTGGTCGCGGGGCGCGGCATCGAGGGCGACCGCTACTTCCGCACCGACGGCTCCGGGACCTTCCACGAGGCGGACAAGCACGGCCAGGACCTGACGCTGATCGAGGCCGAGGCGATCGAGGGGCTGGCCGCCGACACCGGGATCGAGCTGGCGCCCGGCGAGTCACGCCGGAACGTGGTCACCCGCGGTGTCGCGCTCAACGACCTGGTCGGCCGCCGGTTCACGGTCGGCGAGGTGGAGGCAGTGGGGAACCGGCTCTGCGACCCGTGCAACCACCTCGAGAAGCTGACCAGGCCGGGCGTGCTGAAGGGGCTCGTCGAGCGCGGCGGGCTGCGTGCGGACGTGGTGCGGGGCGGGGCGATCAGGGTCGGCGACGAGGTGCGGGAGCTGGGCCCGGTGTAACTTCAATACCGATCTCGGCAACGAGGCCGTGCCCGGGGTGACGGACGGCGGAGGCAACAAGGCGCACGGGAACGGCAACCCGGCGCAGTGCGTGAACGTCAGCTGCAGGTAGCGCGAACGCCACGCGTGGCCGCGGACGAGTGCGCGTCGCCGCACCCGCAGCCCGATCGGCGGCCGGCCGTCGATGTCTTGGGCCGACGCGCAATGCCTGCGCTGGACGGACGGACGGTCCTGCGATGATCGGCCGATGGCGCGATGGGCGGCAGTCGTGTGTGCAGCGGCCGCGCTCGGTGGGTGCGGCGGACAGGAGCCGGCCGAGCGCCCGCCGCCGGCCCGCGATCCGTCGCCCACCGCCGTGATCCGCGCCTGGGCGAACACCCTGCGCGGCGGTGACCTCGCCGCCGCGGCGCAGTACTTCTCGTTGCCGAGCGTGGTGTCGAACGGGACGGCGCCGGTCGTGCTGCGCAGCCGCGCGCAGGTGCGGCGCTTCAACGAGTCGCTGCCCTGCGGCGCGGTGCTCGAACGCACCTACCGCGAGGGTCGCTACACCGCGGCCGTGTTCAGGCTCACCGAGCGACCGGGCGCGGGCAGATGCGGGACCGGGGTGGGCGCGAGCGCGCGCACGGCCTTCCTCGTCCGGGGTGGGAAGATCCACCAGTGGCGGAGGCTGCCCGACTCGGCGCCGCAGCCGCAGCAGGCGCCTGCCCCCGTCGTGTGAGCCGACATAGGATGCGTCCGTGAAGCGCCTCGCCGAAGGCCTGCACATGTTGAGCGGGTTCCCCCCGAACGCGATCAACGTGTACCTGATCGGAAACCCGATCGTGGGCAACGTGCTCGTCGACGCGGCCACGCGCCACTCGGGGCGCCGCATCTTCCGCCAGCTCCAGGGACAGCACCTCGCCACCCATGTGCTCACCCACGCGCACCCGGATCACCAGGGCGCGAGCCGCGAGGTGTGTGAGCGGCTCGGCATCGAGCTGTGGTGCGGCGAGCGCGACGCGGACGCGATGGAGAGCGGCAACCTGGGCCAGAAGGACCACCTCATCAACAAGGTCATCACCTGGGCGTGGGCGGGGCCGCCGTACCCGGTAGCCCGCCGCTTGCGCGAGGGCGACGAGGTGGCCGGCTTTCGGGTGCTCGACGTCCCCGGCCACTCGCCGGGCCACGTCGCCTACTGGCGGGAGTCGGACCGCTCGCTGATCGCGGGTGACGTGGTGAACAACATGAACGTCGTGACCGGGATCACGGGACTGAACGAGCCGCGGGTCGAGTTCACCACCGATCCGGCGCTGAATCGCGAGTCCGCGCGCCGGCTGGCGGCGCTCGAACCGGCGCTCGTGTGCTTCGGCCACGGGCCGCCGCTGCGCGACACGCGCAAGTTCGTCGAATTCGTCGAGTCGCTGCCTCGCTGACGATGCCGGAGCGCGTCGGCTTCATCGGGCTGGGGATCATGGGGTCCCGCATGGCGGCCAACCTCGCGCGGGCCGGGTTCGAGCTGACCGTCTGGAACCGCACCGCCGCAACGGCGGAGCAGTGGGCCGCCCGCCACGGGGCCGCCGTGGCCTCCTCGCCGCAGGCGCTCGCGTCCAACAGCGACGTCGTGATCTCGATGGTGGTGGACGGCGAGCAGGTCGAGTCGGTGCTGCTCGGCGACGAGGGCGCCGGCCAGGGGCCGGGTCTGCTCTGCGTCGACATGTCGACGATCGGTCCGGCCGCCGCACGGCGCATCGGAACGAGCCTGGCCGAGCGCGGCGTGTCGTTCATGGACGCGCCGGTGACAGGGTCGTCGCCGAAGGCCGAGGACGGAACGCTCACGATCATGGCCGGTGGCGAGGGGCTCGACTTCGAGCGCGCGCGACCCCTGTTCGAGGCGATGGGCGAGCTGATCGTGCACGTCGGGCCGGTCGGGCACGGCCAGCTCGTGAAGGTCATCAACAACGCGGTCGCCGCCGCCAACGCCGCCGTGGTGGCGGAGGCGCTGCTCGCCGGCGCGCGGGCGGGGGCGGACCTCGACGCGCTCGTGACCGTGATCGGCGCGGGCTCGGGCGCCTCGGCCATGCTGGACCTGAAGCAGGGCCCGATGCGGGCGCACGACTACACGACGCTCTTCAAGCTGGAGCACATGCTCAAGGACCTGCGCCTCTGCCTGGAACAGGCAGAGGCGGTCGGGGTCAGCATGGAGCTGGTGGCGGACACGGCAAGGATCCTCGCCGAGGCGAACGAGCGTGGCCTGGGCGAGCGGGACTTCGCCGCGTTGCTCGAGGTGGTCGAGGAGCGCTCCGGCGCGCGCCTCGAGCCCCGCAGCTAGCGGTCCAGCGGGGCGCGGCCCGGGTCCGTCAGGCCGCCGCCGCGGGAGCGGCGGATGAAGTACATGATCACCGTCGCGGCGAGGACCGAGACGACGATCCCCGGGCCGGCGTCCCAGATCGCGTAGGTGATCAGGCCCCCGATCAGCGAGCCCGCGATCCCGAGCAGCATCGTCTGCCCGAGCGACATCGGGTCCTTCCCCGGCAGCGCCAGGCGCGCAAGCGCGCCCACGACCAGGCCGCTGACGGCGATCACGATCACGAAGACGATGAAGCTCATGCCGCGCCCGGCGGCCCGCTCGGCATCGAGCGCTGCTCACCCTCCGGCATGCGGCCGTCGCGGCCGACGTAGCCGTCCTTGCCGCCCACGATCACGTACACGGCGTCCTCTTCGCCGGCGTTGCGGATCTTCCGCACGGTCGCCGCGTCCACGCGCGCCAGGCCGCCGGGCCCGAGCACGTGGGTGGAGCCGTCGCCGAACTCCATCGCGATGGTCCCACGGTGCACGAAGTAGGTCTCTTCCTGCTCGTCGTGGAAGTGGCGCCCGGTCGCGTAGCCGGGCGGGATCACGATCGCATTCATGCCGAACGCCGTCACCCCCAGCACCCGCCGGATCTTGCGGAAGCCGTACCCCTCGCCGATACCGTCGACGTTGGCGACGGCGTACCCGTCGCCGGCAATCACGTCTGACACTGGTTCGGCCGCCATGGGGCGCCGATGGTACAACGACCGAGGATGACGGCTCTGCTCCGACTGCTCGCTGTGGCACTGGGCGCCCTGTTCGCCCGCGGCTTCATGCGGCGCGGCGACCGCGCGGTTCCCGCGCCGGTCGCAAGACCTGCATCGCCCGCCCCTGCCCCCGTGCCGGTGGCGCGCGCGGCTCAGGCC
>JBOGZM010000152.1:0-4791 GCA_050697255.1 Solirubrobacterales bacterium | reverse complement strand
CCGTGCCGCCTGACTTGCGGGCGGTCGCCTTGCGCGCGGTGGTCGTCTTCCGCCTCGCGGTCGACGCCCGGCGCGACGTGGAACCCGCCTTCCGGGCCGACCGAGCGGCCGTGCGACTACCGCCGGTCACGGCCTTTTCGGCGTCCTTGGCGAGCTTGCGGGCGCTCTTCAACCATGAAGCGCTGCCCCTGCGCAGGTTCGCCGGCAGCTTCTTGATCTGCTTCTCGATCGAGTCGAGTGTTGTGTGGTGGCTGTTCCTGCTGGCCGATCGACGTGCCGTCGTCTTACGTGCTGTCGTCTTACGACCACCTGACGCGGTGCGGCGGGCTGCGGTCCTGCGGGTCGTGCCGCGTCCGCTTGCCTTCGCGGTCGTGCGGCGGGACGCAGGCGTGCGGCGTGTGCCTGACGTACGGCGCGTTGCTGTTCTGCGAGCCGCTGGAGACATCACACTCCTCTCGCTTGGGGGACGGTGCGGATATGTATTTCATACGTCGGATGGCAACGCAAGGCCAACCGGGCAAACACACCGTCTCACATTTGCGCGCAAGACGACCCGTCGTCAACCGAGCGCCGCGGGTGCAAGCTCGCTGAAGAACCGAGATGCAAGCTCGATGTCCTCCATGCGGATGCGCTCATCGGGCGCGTGGATCAGGGGCATCGTGTCGAAGCGCGTCATCGCGCGCTGGGGAAAGAAGCCGTATGCGACGCATTCCGGAAACGCTTTCCGGAACCAGTGGCTGTCGGTGAAGCCGGGCAACACGATGGGCAGCATCCCGGCGCCGCGCTCGGTGCGCTCGACGAAGTCGCGGATCAATGTCGCAAGCGGCGAGTCGGGCGGCGAGCTGTTGCCGACCACCCGCTCGCTGAACTCGATGCGGTAGCCGCCGGCGCCCTCGTCCCCGAACAGCTCCGTGACGCGGCGACGCACGTGCTCCTCTCCCATCCCCGGCGGAACCCGGCAGTCGACGCGCACCGTGCAGCGGGACGGGATCACGTTCTCCTTCTCCGAGGCGCGGATCATGGTGGGCGCGATCGTCACTCCCATCATGGGCTCCAGCAGCTCGGCCAGCCGCGGCTCGGCCGCCCGAACTTGCCCGAGTGCAGCCGAAACGTCATCCGCCGGCGACCCCAGCAGCTCCTCGAGCGAGGCCACGCCCGCCGCGTAGCGATCTGGCCCCGGCTGGCGTCCGTCCAGCCGCCCCAGCACCTCGATCATGCGCAGCAGCGCGTTGTCCCCCATGGCCGGCATCGAGGCATGGCCGGCACGGCCCACGGTCGAGAGCCTGAAGCGGAAGACCCCCTTCTCCCCCACGCACAGCGTGTAGAGGCGGCGGCCCTCGTACTCGACGACCTCCCCGGCCCCCTCGTTGACCACCATGTCACACCGGACCTTCTCGGGCACCTGCTCACAGAGCCAATGCGCGCCGATGGTCGCGCCCGCCTCCTCGTCGCAGGTCGCGATCACCATCAGCTCGCCCGCGGCGGGGCGCCATCCCGAGCGCGCAAGCGCACAGGCGGCGGCGACCTCGCAAGCCACCTGTCCCTTCATGTCGAGCGCCCCCCGGCCCCAGACATGACCGTCGCGCAGCTCGCCGGCCCACGGGTCGACGCTCCACTCGCCGGGGTCCGCCAGCACCGTGTCGACGTGGCCGAGGTAACAGAGCCGTGGCCCTTCCGACCTACCTCGCAACCGAGCCACGAGGTTGGGTCGTTCGTCGCTCACCCCCAGCAGCTCGCACTCGAACCCCGCCGCCTCGAGCTCGTCGCGCAGCAGCTCCTGGGCCGGCCGCTCGTTCCCCGGGGGATTGACCGTATCGAGACGGATCAGCCGCTGGAGCAGCGAGGTCGCGTCGTGGGCGAGGATCATGGGCTGATGATGAATCATCCCCGGCGCCTGCGGCGGCCGAACCCCGGCTGAGAAGATGGCCGAGCTGTTGTGTTGATCGCCTGAAGCCGCCGCGACGTTTACGGCCCACCCGGCGGGCGTGCTATACATTAGATAGATGACTGTCGATCTAAAACCCGCGTCCAGGAAGAAGCGTCCCGTCGGCGAGCCCTGCTGCGACCCCGTGGTGCATCCTGAGATCGACGTGGCCGAGGCGACACGGCTGGCCACGGTCGCGCGGGCGCTGTCCGACCCGATCCGCCTGCAGCTCGTCGATGTGCTGCGCCGTCACGCCGGCAAGGTGTGCGTGTGCGAGCTGACGCCGCTGTTCGACGTTTCGCAGCCGACGGTGTCCCACCACCTGAAGGTGCTGCGCGATGCCGGGCTCGTCGACCTCGAGCGGCACGGGCTGTGGTCCTTCTATTACGTGATCCCCGAAGCGATGAAGGAGTTCAAGACATGGCTGAGATGAAGCCGCACCTGGCGCTGACCGTCTCCGACGTGGAGCAGTCGGTGCCGTTCTACCGGGCGCTGCTCGACGCCGAGCCGGCGAAGCTGAAGCCCGGCTACGCGAAGTTCGAGCCCCGCGACCCGGCGATCGTGCTCGCGCTGATCCAGGGCGAGCGAGGCGACACGCTGGGGGCCTTCAACCACGGCGGCATCAAGGTGTCGACGACCGACGAGGTGCTGGCCACGCGCCTGCGGCTGAAGCAGGCCGGCCTCGCCACGTTCGACGAGATGGACACGGAGTGCTGCTACGCCCGCCAGGACAAGATCTGGGTCACGGACCCGGACGGCACGCCCTGGGAGGTGTTCACGGTCATCGAGGACGTCGAGCACGCCGGCACCGGGACGGAGCTGCCGCGGGCGGCGGCCTGCTGCGCATGAGCAAGCCGGTCGCACAACCAAGGCTGCGCACCCCGCAGCCGCTCTACGAGGACTGGGAACGCTCGCACTGGTCGGTGCAGGAGGTCGACCTCTCCCGCGACGTCGAGGACTGGGCCCGCATGGAAGAGGGCGAGCGCTCTCTCCTGCAGTGGGTGCTGTCGTCGCTGATGGTGGCCGAGGAGCGGATCTCCACGCAGTTCTGCGGCCTCGTCCTGGCCCAGGACGACGAGGAGGAGGGCAGCTTCCTGGCGACGCAGCTCGTCGACGAGGTGCGGCACATGCAGTTCTACGCCCGTTTCCAGAACGAGGTCGTGGGAGACCCCGGGGCGATCGCCGCACACGTAGGGCGAGCGCGGCAAGTGCTCGGCGAGCCGTTCGAGAAGGTGTTCGACGAGGCACTGGTCGACGCGCATGAGCGCCTGCGCCTCGAGCCCCGCAACCGCGAGGCGAAGGTCGACTTCGTCACGATCTACCACATGGTGATCGAGGGCACGCTCGGGATCACCGCCTCCCATTTCCTGCTCGACTTCCTGCGCGAGCGCGACCTGCTGCCCGGCTTCGTGGACGGCTACGGCCGGATCGCCGCCGACGAGCAGCGCCACCTCGCGTACGGGACGCAGTTCCTCCAGCAGGCGGTTGCGGAGGACGCGCGCATGGCCGAGGTCGTGCGGGCGCGGCTGGTTGATCTGCTGCCTGCGGTCGCCGAATCGGTCGCCCCTCCCAGCGAAGGCGCGTGGGACGTGCTCGGCGTGGCGGACGGCGAGCTGGCGCAGTACGGGCTGAACGCACTCACCCGCCGCCTGAACGTGATCGGGGTGGAGCTCCAGGCCGCCTGATGACCAAGGTCCTGTTCGTCTGCCTGCACAACGCCGGCCGCTCACAGATGAGCCAGGCGCTCTTCGAGCGCGAGGCCGGCGGCGCGCACGAGGCGCGCTCCGCGGGCACGACCCCGAGCGAGCGGGTGCACCCCGAGGTGGTCGCGGCGATGCGGGAGCTGGGTCTCGATCTGTCCGACCGGCGACCGCGGCGGCTCACCGGCGACCTCGCCCGCTGGGCGGACGTGATCGTGACCATGGGCTGCGGGGACGAGTGCCCGTACGTTCCCGGCAAGCGCTACCTCGACTGGAACCTGCCGGACCCGAAGGGGCGCCCGCTCGATGAGGTGCGTCGCCTGCGCGACGACATACAGCAGCGAGTCGCGGAGCTCGCCTCGGCCCTGACCTCCGGCGACCGGGTTTGAGACCAAGCGATTGCGGGTATCGGTGGGGCGCCTTATAGGCGCTCGGCTGCTTTTCTGGGGGGAGGATCGGCCCGCGTCGTTAACCGGCTCGAAGCTGAGCCGCAAACCTAATCAGGGGAGGACCCGCATGAAGCGAGTCATACAGCTCGCTGTCGCGATTGCGATCGCAGCGATTGCAATTGGTGGAACCCAGGCAGTGCTGGCTACACACCAGCCTGCGAACAAGGTCGTGGCCGCCGGGGACAAGATGGTGGTCACGGGGCCGAACACCAATGTGCCGATCCTGAGCGCCACGCTCAGGACATCGAAGCCCGAGGACCTGATCCTGCAGGTCTCCCTGGAGTGCTCGATCACAACCGCCCTCGTTACCTCGAACAGTGACCCCAGCTCCTCGTCTGAGGGGGACATCAGGGTATGGGTCGAGATCGACGGCGTCAGAGTGCCGATCAACAGCATCAGCAACCCGCCCCAGCCTCCGCCGGCTGCAGGCGACCCCAGCGACGAGGTGACCTTCTGCAACAGGACCTACAGCAGGACGGTCATGGACCAGGAAAGCCCGCCCGACGGCCAGGACCGCGAGCAGGACTTCATCGAAACGAAGACCTCGAACGCGTTCAACTGGCTGCGGCTGAACATGCAGTCGGGCATCCACACGATCGTCGTGAAGGCCACGCTCACGGAGACGGTGACCGGAGACGCGACCGCCGAAGCCTTGATCGGCAACCGGTCGTTGATCGTCGAGCCGACGAAGCTCGCCAACGACGCGACGATCTAGCGC
>JBOGZM010000151.1:0-4866 GCA_050697255.1 Solirubrobacterales bacterium | reverse complement strand
TGAAGGAGATCCGGCGCTCGATCTGGCAGCTGGGCCAGGTGCAGGTGTTCGACGGCGGCGCGGACGGCGTGGTATCAACGAACCCGAACACGCTGTTCGCAAACCAGGGCATCTTCGTTCCGTAGGGCTGATTACGTAAGCTCGGGCTCATGCTCATGCGTGTCTCGACGCGCCTGTCCGCGCCCGCCGATGTCGTCTGGGACACGGTCAAGCGGACCGACACCCTGCGCTACGTGACGCGCGGCCTGCTCGGCTTCCGGATCGACGGCGAGACGCCCGAGCGCCTCACCGAGGGCGAGACCTACAGCATGCGGCTGCTGTTCTTCGGCGTCCTGCCGGCGTGGCGCCACGAGATCCACGTCGCGCGGCTGGACGAGGCAGCCCACGAGATCCGTACCGAGGAGCGCGGGGGCCCGGTGCGCAGCTGGCGGCACCGGATCGCCGTCGACGGGGAGGGCTGGGGGTCGACGCGGTACCTGGACGAGATCGAGATCGCCGCCGGAGCGCTGACCCCTTTCGTCTGGGCCTACGCGCAGCTCTTCTACCGCTACCGGCAGATGCGCTGGCGGCGGCTGGCGCGCCGGCTTGGGGCCTCTCAGCCTTCCGGCAGCGCGTAGGCCGCGACGGCCACGTACTGCAGCACGGCCGCTGCGATCACGAGGACATGGAAGATCTCGTGGTAGCCGAACACCGCCGGCGCCGGATCGGGGTGCCGCAGCGCATAGACGATCGCCCCGGCGGTGTAGAGCACGCCCCCGCCGGCGATCAGCGCCATTCCGGCCACGCCCAGCTCGCCGGCGAGCTGGGGGAAGGCCGCCACCGCGACCCAGCCGAGCGCCACGTACACGGCGGCGGTGAGCCATTTCGGAGTGTCGGGCCACAGCATCTTGAGCGCGATCCCAAGGGCCGCTCCGCTCCACACGGTGATCAGGATCGCCCGCGCCAGGCCTCCATCGAGGACCAGCAGCGCGAACGGCGTGTAGGTGCCGGCGATCAGCACGTAGATCATCGAATGGTCGAGGCGGCGCATCCAGCGGCGCGCTCCGACCGACTTCCAGTCGATGCGGTGGTAGAGCGCGCTGGCGCCGAACATGGCGACCACGCTGATCGCGTAGACCGTCGCGGCCAGCGTCGCCCGGCCCGGCGGCGCGGCGGCGACGAGCACGGCCCCGGCGATCAGGGCGACGAAGAACGCCCACTGGTGCGACACGCCGCGCAGCCGCGGCTTGACCAGATCGGTCATTGGTTCAGGCTACCCCGGGGAGACGTGCCGGTATCACCGCATCCGGCAGACTGCGACCCGTGAAGGTCGCGGTCGTCGATGTCGGAACGAACTCCACGCGCCTGCTCGTGGCCGAGGTCGCCGGCGACCGCGTGGTGCGAGAGCTGGAGCAGCGCACGACCGTCACGCGCCTCGGGGAGGGCGTCGATACCGAGGGGCGGCTCGGCGAGGAGGCGATGGAGCGGGTCTTGGAGGCGTGCGCCGAATATAGACAGGCGATCGACCGCGCGGGCGCGAAACGAGTGGTCGCGATCCTCACCAGCGCCGTGCGAGACGCCGCAAACGGCGCCGAGTTCGAGCGCGAGCTCGAACGGCGCTTCGGATTCGAGGCGCAGACGATCTCGGGCGAGCGCGAGGCGAGTCTGACCTACACGGGGGCCACGGCCGGACGCCGCCACGAGCAACCCACGCTCGTGCTCGACATCGGCGGCGGCAGCACCGAGGTCGTCGTCGGGCACGGCGACAAGGTGGAGTTCTTCGTATCGACGCAGCTCGGCTCGGTCCGCCACACCGAGCGCCACCTGCACGCCGATCCCCCGGCGCCGGACGAGCTGGCGGCGTGCCGGGCGGCCGCTTGCGAGCAGCTCGAGCGGGCGGTGCCCGCCGACCTGCGGGAGCGGGTGTCCGAAGGCATCGCGGTGGCCGGGACGCCGACCTCGTTCGCCGCGGTCGATCTCGAGCTCGCTCCCTATGACCCCGAACGGGTCGAGGGGCACCGGCTGACGCTGGCCGCCTGCGAGCGGATCCTCGGCGAGCTGGCCGCCCTGCCGGTCGACGAGCGCCGCCGGGTCACGGGCCTCCACCCCGACCGCGCCCCCACGATCGTCGCCGGAGGCGCCATCCTGGTGGAGGCGATGAGGCTGTTCGACCTGGACGAGATCGAGGTCTCCGAGCGCGACATCCTCCATGGTGCGGCGATGGAAGCCGCGGGAAACGCGTAAAAGGCGCCCATTTCGCCACCTTTTTCGTGTCCGGCATGGAATAACCGTCCAGTTTGGGGGTTTCGGGACCGCACGCGTCCTGGCGCCACTTCATAATGCGCCGCGGAGTCTGGAACCGCACCAACCGAGTCCCGGCTCCCCACATAGGTCCGGGCGCTGCCGCATCGTTACGGCGCCTCCCGTTGCCCGGACTGCTCAGGTCCCCAAAGGCACGTACCCCTGCCCGTCCTGACGGGGCCTTATTGAAGAGGCGACTGGCTGGATCTGCTGGTCGCCTCTTCGCTATCCAGCGCTCACCGCGTAGAGCTGCCACTCCCCCGGCACGCCCTTCAGCGCATGCACGCCGCGGTCGAGAAAGTCGATGCCCGACCCGGCCACGAGATCGGTGACCGTGCGCGACACGAGCACCTCACCCGGGCCGGCGCTGGCGCCCACGCGCGCGCCGATGTTGACCGCGATCCCGCCGATGTCGTCGCCCATCACCTCTACCTCGCCGGTGTGCAGGCCGGCGCGGATCTCGATGCCGAGGTCCCGGATCGCCGCGCGCGCCGACGTCGCGCAGCGGATGCCGCGCGCGGGCCCGTCGAAGGTCGCCAGGAAGCCGTCGCCCATCGTCTTCACCTCGTGCCCGCGGTGGCGCTCGAGCTCGCGCCGCATCCGCTCGTCGTGGCGCTCGAGCAGCTCGCGCCAGCCGCGGTCGCCCATCTCGGCGGCCCGCTTCGTCGAGTCCACGATGTCGGTGAACATCACCGTGGCGAGCATGCGGTCGGGCTCGCGCTCGGTGCGGTGGCCGGTCAGGAACTCCTCGATCTCGTCGATGATCTGGTCCGGGTCGCACACGGGGACGTGGTCCCTGCCGGGCAGCTCGACCCACCTGGCGCCGGGTATCGCCGCGGCCGTCACGCGGCCCCAGGCCACCGGCGCGATCAGGTCGCCGGTGCGGTGGATCACCACGGTTGGCGCGGTGATCGTCGGCAGCACGGCCCGCACGTCGATCTGGGTGTAGAGCCGCAGCAGCGCCTCCGCCCCGGCCGGGCTGGTCCCCGTCCGCAGCAACTTCGCCCACCAGCGCTGCATCGCCTCGTCGTGCTGGAGGCTCGGTGCCCAGAGGCCGAGCGCGACCGGGCCTCCCCAGTCGCGTTTCACCATGCTGACGAAGGCCTCGAACTGCTCCTCCGAGATGCCCTCCGGGTAGTCGGGCGTCTTCAGCAGGCGCATCCACGTCCCGTACAGGGCCAGCGCCGATACGCGCTCGGGATGCGACGCCGCCAGCAGCGCGCTCGTGGGCCCGCCTTCGGAGACCCCGTACACCGCGGACTGCTCCGACCCGACGGCGTCGAGGACGGCGCGCGCGTCCGCGACCGACTGCTCGAGCGTGGGCGGGGTCGGCGGCCGGTCCGAGAGACCCTGGCCGCGCTTGTCGAACATGATCAGGCGGGAGAAGGAGGCCAGCCGCCCGAAGTAGGACTCGGCGTTCGGGGCCTCCCAGAGCACCTCCATGTGGGACACGAAGCCGGGGATCGAGAGCAGGTCGATCGGCCCGTCACCCACCACCGCGTAGGCGATGTTGACCCCGTCCTCCGTCTGGGTGTAATGGATCTCCGGCGGTTCCCGCACACGCCGAACATAACGCGGCTAGGCCAGGTTCGCGCTGCGCGGGTAGATCACGGACGGGTCCGTGAGCACGTTCACGCAGGCCGGCTTGCCCGACTCGAACGCGCGCTCGAGCGCCGGGCGCAGCTCCTCCGGCCGCTCGACCAGCTCGCCGTGCCCGCCGAGCGCCTCGACCACCTGGTCGTAGCGGGTCTCCGGGAGCAGGTCCGCCGCGACGGAGTAGCCGTAGACGAACTCCATCGGGTGCTTCTCGAGCGCCCAGATGCCGTTGTTGCCGATCACCGCCACGACCGGCAGCCCGTGGCGCGCCATCGTGTCGAACTCCATCCCCGAGAAGCCGAACGCACCGTCGCCCAGCAGCAGGCACACCTGCTTGTCCGGCCGCGCGAGCTTGGCCGCGATCGCGTACCCCGGTCCGGAGCCGAGGCAGCCGAACGGGCCCGGGTCCAGCCAGCAGCCCGGCTCGTACGTCTCGACCACGCGGCCGGCGTAGGACACGAAGTCGCCGCCGTCGCCGATCACGACCGCGTCCCGGTCGAGCACCCGACCGAGCTCGTGGTAGACGCGCAGCGGATGCAGCGGCGCCCGATCGTCGGTGAGCTGGTCGCGCTCGGCGGCCCGCTTCTCGTCCTCGGTGCCGCGCAGCGCCGCCACCCATGCCGCGGTGCGGGTCGAGTTGCCCCCCGCGTCGACCGCTGCCTGGCGCAACGCGGAGAGTGTTGCCGGCAGCCCGCCGTAGAGTTCGCCGGCAAGCTCGCGCGGGGCCTCGCGGCCCGGGTCGGCGGAGTCGATCTGGATCAGCTTCGTGTCCTCGCCGAAGCTGCCGCCGAAGCCGAGGCGGAAGTCCATCGGCACGCCGATCACCAGCGCGAGGTCGGCGCCCTTCAGGCCCGCGCCCCGCGCGCGCGAGAAGAAGAGCTCGTGATCGGCGGGCAGGCAGCCGCGCGCCAAGCCATTCAAGAAGACCGGGATCCCGCGCGCCTCGGCCAGCTCGCGCAGCGCGCCCTCACCGCGCCCCCAGTAGAGGTT
>JBOGZM010000150.1:0-3062 GCA_050697255.1 Solirubrobacterales bacterium | reverse complement strand
CGCAAGTTCGTCCGCGCCGCCCCGGGGGTGGTGGCAAAGCTGGGTCGCGAGCCGACAGACGAGGAGCTGGCCGCGGCGGTCGACCTGCCGGTCCACCACGTGCAGGAGGTCCGCGAGGCGGCACGGGCCGTCACCAGCCTCGACAAGAGGGTCGGCGAGAGCGACGAGACGACGCTCGCCGAGCTGTTCGCAAGCGACGCCGCCGAGCCCGCCGAGGAGGTCGACACGCACCAGCGTGACGAGCTCGTGCACCGGGCGGTCTCCGAGCTCCCGGAGCGGGAGCGCGAGATCCTGCGGCTGCGCTACGGGCTGGCCGACGGCGGCCGACCCCAGTCGGTGGAGCAGGTCGTGCGCCGGCTCGGGGTGTCCCGGGCAGAGGTACGCCAGATCGAGCACTGCGCGCTCGAGCGCCTGGCAAGCCGCGGTGAGATGGAAGCGCTGCGCGACGTCGCCTGACGGCGCGCGCGGAACACGACACGAAAGGGGTAGCTGTGGCCACCTGCGAACTGTGCGGCAACGACTACGACAAGACGATGGAGGTCACGGTCGGCGGCGAGCGCCACACCTTCGACAGCTTCGAGTGCGCGATTCACGTGCTCGCTCCGCACTGTGCACACTGCGACTGCCGCATCGTCGGCCACGGAGTCGAGGCCGGCGGGCGCATGTTCTGCTGCGCGCACTGCGCCCGCGAATCGGGCGCGACCGGGGTAGCAGACCGCGCGTAACCGGTCGGCGGTCGGCAGGCGGCAGTAGCCTCAGGGTGAGATGCTCCCGCTGACCCTGCCCAACGTCCTCACGCTGTTGCGCATCGTGCTGGTGCCGGTGATCGTCGTCGCCCTGCTGGAGGAGACGCCGAACGCCGACACGATCGCGGCGGTGGTGTTCGCGGTCGCCGCGTTCACCGACGGCCTGGACGGCTACATCGCGCGGTCGCGCGACAGCGTGACCAACTTCGGCAAGCTGATGGACCCGCTCGCCGACAAGCTGCTGATCATCGCGCCGCTGATCTCGCTCGTGTCGCTCGGGCGAATCGCCCCGTGGGTTGCGATGGTGATCATCGCGCGCGAGCTGGCGGTCACGATGCTGCGCATGGTGGCGGTCGAGCGCGGAGTCGTGATCTCAGCTTCGTGGCTGGGGAAGGCGAAGACCATCCTCCAGGTCGCGGCGATCTTCGCCGTGATCGCATTCGAGACGACGCCGCCGGCCGTCGACGGGCTCGTGTACCTGGCCGTCGCCGTCACGGTCGTTTCGGGCGCCGATTACTTCTTCGGCGTGCGGAGGCACATGGAGCAGGCGCGCCGCACCGATCAAGCGTGACCCTGCGCCGGGCTCTCCAGCCACTCCCGCATCGTCACGTGGTGCTGTGAGTGACGACCGGACCGAAGCTCGGTCGTGATCTCCCCGAACAACCCGTAGCGCTCCGCCACCACGTTGTGCTGGTGGATCGTTTCCAGGTTCTCCTGCCGGGCGAGCACGAAGGCACTCGGGTCGAGGTCCGGATGGGCGGCCGCCACCCCGCGCAGCATCTCGCGGACGCAGTCCTCCACGAAGCGCGGCCGGCGGTGGGCCTTCTCGACCACCGCGCGCTCGTCCGGTCGCTTCATCAGCTCGAAGATCTCGGAGCTCATGGAATCCTCGACGATCCGCAGCAGCGTCTCGGCGCGCAGCTCGGCGTCACAGCCCTCCGGGCAACCCACGCACAGCCGGCCGATGCCGCGCTGATTGTGCGTCGCGACCGGCACGGCGTCGAATACCCGCTCGATCTCATCGTCGGTGAAACCCTGCTCGATCAGCCGCTCGCGCGCCGCCCCGGCGACCAGCTCCTGGGCACACGGACAAGCAGTCATGCCCTGCGCCTCCACTCCAACGAGGCGCCGGATGCCGCGCTCGGATGCGACCGCCGTGCCGATCAGCGTGTACAGCTCCTGTGTCGTGATTCCCGACACGGGTGTCGGCTTGTGCTCGGGGTAGCGGGCGCGGATCGTGACCTCGGCGCGCAGCCCACCCTGCCGTTCCCGCACGCGCTCGGCGATGTGCGCTGCGAGCGTTTCGGCCTTCAGGGCCTCGCCGATCACGACCGCGTCGATCGCCTCGTTCACGACCTCCTCGAACCGCGACATGTGGACGCCGGTCTGGCGCGGATTGAGATCGACGTAGCACTCGAGTCCGGCGTGGTAGAGCTGCTCGGTCCCGGCGGCCGAGATCCTGATGATCTTCTCGACCCCGGTCACGCCCGCGCGCGACAGGCTGACCCGGGTCGCGGGAGCGCGCGCCTGGACGTCGGGCTCAGGAACGGTCGCGAGTGGATTTTCGGAGCTGGCCACCGAGAGGACGAGAATAGCGATAGGTGGCTATACTCAGGTCCGGCTGAGAGGCCGGCGTCCGGTTATGGGGGGACGCAGGCGACTCGGGCGAGCAGGAACGCAGCTTGGAGGGGAACAACAAAGAGGGGTTCGTGCCATCGGTCGGGGCGGCACGAGCAAGAGGGGCATACGCTGGCTGCAAGAGAAGAAGTGCTTCTCGCCGACGCTGCAGTTGAGGCGGAGGAGTTTCGGGAGCTGGTTGCGGAGGGACTCGACCGGGGGTACCTCACGCACGAAGAGCTTGCCGTGCGCCTCGCCGATTTCGAGCTCACGGAGGAGCAATTGAGAGAGATCCATGGCCACCTGATGGACCACGGCGTGGAGTTGATCTCCGCGCACCTCGAGGTGGTCGAGCCGCTGCCCGCGGACGACGGCAAGGTGGTGGCCGTTGCGCCCGCGCCCGTGCCGGCGCCTGAGGTCAAGCGCCCGGAGCTCGACCTGACCGTCGAGCCGAGCCTGGACTCGCTGCGCCTCTACCTGCGCGCGATCGGCAAGGTCGAGCTGCTCACCGCCGAGCAGGAGGTGACGCTCGCGAAGCGGATCGAGCGCGGCGACATGAACGCGAAGGAGCAGATGGTGAAGGCCAACCTGCGCCTCGTGGTGTCGATCGCGAAGGGCTACCTGGGCCGCGGCCTCACCTTCCTGGACCTGATCCAGGAAGGGTCGCTCGGCCTGATCCGCGCGGTCGAGAAGTTCGAC
>JBOGZM010000149.1:0-3673 GCA_050697255.1 Solirubrobacterales bacterium | reverse complement strand
ACCTCGCCCTGATCAAGCTGCTCCCGATCACGGTCACCCTGCCGGGCATCGCCGGCCTGGTCCTGACGATCGGCGTCGCGGCCGACTCGAACATCGTCGTCTTCGAGCGAATAAAGGAGGAACTGCGCGCCGGGCGCTCCTCGCTCTCGGCGATCGCCACGGGCTACAAGCGCGGCATCGCGACGATCATCGACGCGAACGTCGTCACGCTGATCACCGCCTTCATCCTGTTCGTGCTGGCGACCGCGGGCGTGAAGGGATTCGCGTTCACGCTCGGCGTCGGGACGCTGGTCTCGCTGTTCACGGCGGTGCTCTTCACGCAGGCTGTCCTGAGCACGATGGGACGCTCGAAGCTCCTGCGCAGTCCCGCGATGCTGGGCGCCGGTGAGCGCCATCTGACGTGGAAGTTCGACTTCATCGGGAAGAGCCGCTGGTTCTTCGCCATGTCCGGCGTGATCCTCGTGATCGGCTCGCTCGCCCTCGCGACGAAGGAGCTCAACTTCGGCATCGACTTCGAGAGCGGGACGCGCGTCACCGCGAGCCTCGAGCGCGACGTGACGGTCGAGACCGTGCGCGACGCGATCGGCCCGCTGGGCCTGGGGGACGCCAAGATCCAGGAGGTCCGGAACCCGGAGCTGGGTGACCAGGTGGTGCAGATCTCGACGTCCGAGCTGGGACCGGGCGGCGTGCAGCGCCTGGAGCGGCTGCTGGACCAGGAGTTCGGCGTCACGCGCGAGGGCCTCTCGAGCGAGTCCGTGGGGCCGACGTTCGGCGAGACCGTGGCCCGCAGCGCGGGGTTCGCGATCGTGGGCTCGCTGCTGCTGATCATGGCCTACGTGGCGCTCCGGTTCGAGCCGAAGTTCGCGATCCCGGTGATGATCGCGCTGTTCCACGACCTGGCGATCTCCCTCGGCATCTACTCGCTCACGGGCCGGGAGGTGACGACGTCGACCGTGGCGGCGCTGCTGACGATCCTCGGCTATTCCCTGTACGACGTCGTGATCGTGTTCGACCGAATACGCGAGAACGCGCCGCGCATGCCGCGGGCGGCCTTCTCGCAGATCGTCAACCGCTCGATGAGCGACGTCCTGACGCGGTCGCTGGCGACGTCGTTCTCCACCCTGCTGGGGATCGCCGCGATCTTCATGTTCGGCGGGGAGACGCTGAAGGACTTCGCGTTCGCCCTGCTGGTCGGCATCCTGTCCGGTACCTACTCGTCGATCTTCATCGCGGCTCCGGTGCTGACGGAGTGGAAGGAGCGAGAACCCGCGTACAGGCAGCGCCGGCGGCGGATCGTGGCCGATCTCGGACACGTGCCTGCCTACGCTCCCGTCCCCGGTGCGGTGCCGGGCGAGCAGCCTGCGCCGGCCCGCCGCCCGGCACGCCGGAAGGCAGAGCCGGAGCCCGAGCCGGAGCCGGCGGCACCCGTCGCCACGATGCCGCTCGAGCCGGGCGACGACGCTCTGCCGTCCGACGGCGCCGACGGGGCCGACGGGGCCAACGGCGCGCCCTCGTATGGACCGGAGGAGCAGCCCGCTCCGGTCGGTGGGGACGGCGAGGCCGCGCGAGCGGAACGCGCCCAGCGCAAGAAGCAGCGCCAGCAGCGCCAGCGCTCACGCCGCAAGCACGGCAGGAGGCGATAGCGGTGGAGGGCCACCGGTGAATCTCGTCGTCTGGATCATGATGGGCATCGCCGTCTGGCACTTCGCGATCTTCGTCCCGGACCGGTTCTGGGGCGGCATCGTGGGCGCGTTCGGCGCAGCCGCGCTGGGGGCGGCCGTGGTCGGGCTGATCCTGGCCGGCGGGGAGATCAACGACCCGAGCCTCGTGACGGCGCTGGAGGCGATTCCCGGTGCGGCGATCGGCCTCGGTGCCTGCTGGCTCTACGGCGCGCGCCGCGAGCAGGCTCACGCCTGACCCCGATTGTCCGTCCGGCCGCGTTCCTAGCATCGGCCGGTGGCCGATCGGCAGGACTCACGCTGGCGCGCGCACCCGTACGACTACGCGCGGGCCCACGTTCTGTCATCCGCGCTCGGGTTGAGCCACGCCACGGCCTCGGTGCTCGTGCGCCGCGGTCTTGCTGACCCGGCGGCCGCGCGCCGCTTCCTGGAAGCGGACGAGACTCACGACCCGGGGCGGCTCGGCGGCATGGCGGAGGCCGTCACGACCGTCATGCGCCACGTCGAGCAGGGCTCGCTGATCGCCGTGCACGGCGACTACGACGTCGACGGCGTGTGCTCCACGGCGCTGCTCACGTCGACGCTGCGCGCGCTGGGGGCGAAGGTGCGGCCGCGGCTGCCGAGCCGCGACGAGGGCTACGGGCTGTCGTGCGAGCGCGTGGAGGAGCTGCACCGCGCCGGCGCCGGGCTGCTGATCACCGTGGACTGCGGCATCACCGCCACGGCGGAGGTCGACCGTGCGCGCGCGCTGGGGATGGAGGTCGTCGTCACGGACCACCACCTGCCCGGGGCCGAGCTGCCCGGCTGCCCGGTCGTGCATCCCGGCGTCGGCGGCTACCCCGCCGACCTGTGCGCCACCGGAGTGGCGTTCAAGCTCGGACAGGCCCTGTGGACGGCGGTGGGCCGCGACCCCGCGGAGCTCGAGCGGGAGCTCGACATCGTGGCGCTCGCGACGGTTGCCGACCTGGTCCCGCTGGTGGGCGAGAACCGCACGCTGGTGCGCCGCGGCCTGCGGGCGATCGCCGGTGCGCGTCGCCCGGGCCTGCGTGCGCTGATGCGGGTCGCCGGCGTGGATCCCCAGAGCGTCACCGAGACCACGCTCGGGTTTGCGCTCGCGCCGAGGATCAACGCCGCCGGGCGCCTGTACCGGGCAGATGCCGGCCTGGAGCTGATGCTGACGGCCGACGAGTCGCGCGCCATGGAGGTCGCACGCGAGCTCGATGCCGCGAACACCGAACGGCAGTCGGTCGAGACCGCGATCCTGTTCGACGCCGAGCGCCGCCTCTCGGAGCTCGCCGCGGGTGCCGCGGAGCCGCCGGCGCGCGCGCACGTGCTCGACGGCGAGGGGTGGCACCCAGGCGTGATCGGCATCGTGGCCTCCCGCCTGGTCGAGCGCTACCACCGCCCCTTCGTGCTGGTGGCGCTGGACGGCCGGGGACGCGGCCGCGGGTCCGGCCGCAGCATCGCCCCGTACGACCTGCACGCCGGTCTCTCGGCGTGCGGGGAGCACCTGGTCGGGTTTGGCGGCCACCGCATGGCCGCCGGCCTGGAGATGGAGGCGAAGCGGGTGGAGCCCTTCCGCGCGGCACTGGCGGCCCACGCGGCCGGCGCGCTCAGGGACGAAGACCTCGTGAAGGAGGAGCGTGTGGACGCGGTCGTGCCGGGCGATGCGCTGGGACTCGGCCTGGCCGAGGAGCTCGGCCGCCTGCGCCCGTTCGGGATGGGCAACCCGGGCGTGAGCGTGCTCGTCCCCGCCGCCCGGGTGTCGGACGTCAGGCCGATGAGCGAGGGCCGCCACGTGCGCTTCACGGTCACCTCCGGCGGCGCGCGCTCGCGTGCGATCGGGTTTGGCATCGGGGCTGCGACGGCGCCGGTGCTGCGCGACTCGCGCGTGCGGCACGACCTGACCGCGCGCCTGGAGGCGAACGAGTGGCGCGGCGCCGTCGAGCCGCGGCTCGTGATCCGCTCGCTGCACACGCTGCACGCCGATGAGG
>JBOGZM010000148.1:0-10398 GCA_050697255.1 Solirubrobacterales bacterium | reverse complement strand
GCGTGACGCCGATCGTCGCCACGCCGAGCACGGCGCCGAGGTGCAGCGCGAGGCCGGCCCGGCGCGGATGGTCGCCCGCCGTCGCGTTCACGACCCTAGGCGGCCTGCCGCAATGCGGGCCGCTGCCGCAAGGGGGCGAACTTCGGAATCGTCCTGACTAGGGGTTGTAGTGCGACCACAGGGCAGGACGGCGGAGCAGGAGCTCGCGCGGATCGCGGGGGCGGCGCACGGCGTGGTGACGCGCGCGCAGTTGCTGCACGCCGGCGTGACGCGTGCCGAGATCAAGCAGCGCCTGCGCACAGGCTCGTTGATTCGCGAGCATCGTGGCGTGTATCGCGTGGGGCACCAGGCGCCAGGCTTGGAGGCGCGATACCTGGCGGCGGTCCGGGCGTGCGGGGACCGAGCGCTGTTGAGCGGGCGGTCGGCTGCCCATCTGCTCGGCCTGCTCCCGGGTGCCGCACCGGCGCCGGAGGTGACGGCGCCCGCCGAACGGCGGATTCCGGGCGTCAAGACACGGCGCGCACGCCAGCCGCACCCTGAGGACCGGACGACCTGGCGCAAGATCCCGGTAACCACGGTGGCGCGGACGCTGGTGGACCTTGCGGGGGTGCTCGCGATCGACCACCTCGCGCGTGCATGCCACGAGGCCGGGGTCCGCCACGGCACGACGCCGGCCATGGTCGAGGCCGTGCTTGCACGGCGTCCGAACACCCCGGGCGCGGCAAAGCTGCGCCAGATCCTGCGCGGAGAGGTTCGCATCACGCTCAGCAAGCTCGAAAGTCGGTTCCTCGAGCGGCTGCGTGCCGCGGGACTCGTGCTCCCCGGGACCAATCGGCCGGCCGGGGGGCGGCGGGTGGACTGCCGCTGGCCCGAGCAGCAGCTGACCGTCGAGCTGGACGGCTACCGCTACCACCACTCGCGCCACGCCTGGGAGCAGGACCGTCGCCGCGAACGGGAGGCCCGTGCGCGAGGTGACGAGTTCCGCCGCTACACCTATGGCGACGTATTCGAGCGTCCAGATTTCATGCTCTCGGAGCTACGCGCGCTGCTCCCAGCGTGCCGCCACGGGCGAACTTCGGGACCGTCCTGACCAGTGGTCGTGGTGCAACCACAGGACAGGACAGCGGAACAATCGAATCGCCTCGCCGCCGGCAGTCGCACCCCGGCGATCCGTCCAGCCTGGGCCGCACGCGCTGGAGAGGCGCCGAGCGACGCCGATCAAGTGAATCGACGGTTCACAGCGCCGTCCAGTGCCGCCATGCAAGCCGGGACGCCTTCGCGTCCTCCTACCCACTGGAATCGATGAAAGACGCTTCTCTCAAGCGCTATCTGCCGCATGTCGTGATTGCGACGTTCACCGTCGCGGTGCTCCCCGCGCTGGGGCTGGTCGCCCTGCAGCTGTCGGGGGTCCTGCGCTCCCCGCTCCTCTCTGTGGTCCTCGGCGTCGTGCTCTCGTCGGCCCTCGCGAACGCCGCATCGGCGTATTGGATGCGGCGGCCCGGGTCCCTGGACATCGTGTTCGGCGACCTGCTCGTCTGGGGTTGGATCAGGCGCGTACGCACGGAGCGCCGCCTCGGTCAGGCGGCATCGGTGCTGGGCGACATCGAGCCCGAGAATGCTGCCGACGTCGCTCCCGCCAAGCAGGTGGAGGCCCTGCAGCGGCTTGCCTCGGCCTTGGAGGCGCGTGACCCCTACACGCACGGACACACCCGGCGCGTCACGCGACACGCCGAGATGATCGCCATGAAGCTGGGGCTCTCCCGCGCGGAGGTGGCGAAGATCCGTACCGCGGCTGCCGTGCACGACGTCGGAAAGCTCCGGACTCCGCGCGAGATCCTGAACAAGCCCGCAAGCCTCACGGACGAGGAGTTCGCCGTGATGAAGCGGCATTCCTCCGACAGCGCCGAGATGGCGGAGATGATCGGGGACGACGAGATCGTCAAGATCGTCCGGCACCACCACGAGCGGCTGGACGGGTCCGGGTACCCGGACCGTCTCTGCGGCAGCGACATTCCGCTCGGATCCCGCATCATCGCGGTGGCCGACTCCTTCGACGCGATGACCTCCAGCCGTGCCTACCGTGCCGCGCGCAAGCACGGCGACGCGATCAAGATTCTCAAGGCCGAGGCAGGGAAGCAGCTCGACGGCGAGGCGGTCGACGCGTTTCTGAGCTACTACGTGGGCCGCAAGTCGGTCAAGTGGTGGGGAGTGCTCGTGTCGGCGCCCCAGCGCGTGGTCGAGCTGTTCGGTGTCGCGATCCACAGCGCGGGCAGCGCGTCAATCGCGCAGGGAGTGGCGGCCGTCGCCGCCACGGCTGTGATCGGCAGCTCTCTCGGGGGACAGATGGCGAGGCCGGACGCTGCGGGGGCCGACCGCGGCTCCACCGTGCCGCTTGCCCTCGCGGCCTCTTACTCCGAGGGCAAGAGGGGGCCGCAGACGGCGGACGGCGAGGCTACGAGCGAGCGCAACGGGACGGCCGGGTCCGCGCGACCCGGCTCGAAGCCATCTCGCCCGCAAGACCCCGCGCGTAACGACAAGACTCCCGGCACCGGCGGCCACCACGGTGAGGCGGCCGCTGAAGGCCCGAAGGCCCATCCGGACCTCCCCGCGAAGGGCGGCGGCAAGGACGACTCCGCACCCAGCTCCGGCGGCGAGTCTGAGACCGGACGCACGCCCCGGACACCATCAGCGCCCACACGCGAAGCCCCCTCCCGTCCTGTGCCGGCGACGCCGACGACTCCGGCCGCCCCGGACAACGCACGCCAGCCCGCCACGCCACAGCCGCCGTCTCCGCCTTCCGCGCCGAGCCAAGGCGGCGGGAAGAGCAGCGGCGCCGCAGGCGGGCAAGGCTGAGCGCCGCCCGGCCGATGCCGCCGCCGCGGCGCCGCCAGAGCTTCTAACCCGGCATCGCCTCCTGCGGCCGTATCCCGGGCTGGTAGGCCTCCTCCGGCTCGAGGAAATCGCGAAGCTGTTCGCGGAACTCGGGCGTGTCCTCGTGGTCGTGCGCCGAGGCAGCGTGCTCGGCCGCGGCCCGGATCACTTCCTCCTCCTCGCCGATGATCGTCAGCGAGCAGTTGGATTCGCTCGGCCAGCGCCGGCAGTCGGCCATCTTGCGAGCCATGTCCACCCCTCCTTTCGTCGACTGTCGGTGTTGTACACCGCGTCGCGCATAAGGTCAACGATTCTCGGGCCTTCTTCAAGGACGTGCTCGGGTTCCCCGCGGTCGATGCCGGAGGCGGCACGAGCTCTACAACCGCCACGGAGTCGGTGCCTACTGGTAGCTCGGCTTCGCGAACTAGTTGAACGCCCCTTCACCAAGCTGATATAACCCCGCGCACGGCGGCATCGGGGAGGTTGCCGCCACCACCTTCATACGGACCGCCAGCGAGCTGGCCGCAGCGGCAAAGGGGAGAAATGCCGAGACGCACGCTGATTACGCTCGCCGGGCTGCTCGCGGCCCTCTGCCTGCTGCCCGTGGCGGCGCTCGCGGCTCCATCCGGCTCCCTCTACAGCGGCCCGGGCCCGCGGCCGGGGCCGGACATCCTCTACGCGCCGCCCGCAACCGCCCCGCAGCTCACCAACGCCAGTCCCTGGAAGGCGCAGCCGATCCTGGTCTCGGGCGCGGGTGCGTACCGCGGCGGCGAGTACCTCTACCAGGACTTCCTCTACGACGACCACGGCGCGAACCAGCTACCGGACCCGACCGATCCGCGCGCGACCGGCGACACCTTCTCGAAGCCGAACGGGACCTACACGTATCCGACCGACCCCGGCTACGCGCACAACGCGGCGGACTTCGTCGAGCTGCGCGTGAAGCCGCTCTCGAACGCGACCGCGTTTCGCGTCACCCTCAACACGCTCAAGGACCCGTCGCTGGTCGCGTTCTCGATCGCGATCGGGGGAACCGCAGGCACCACGCACCCGTTCCCCGCCGGCGCGAACACGAGCGCGCCTGCCGACCTGTTCCTGACGGTCCATCCGGCCGGCACGGGCATGGCCGCGGAGCTCACACGAGCCACGGGTGGCGCGGTCGGCGGCCCGGCTCCGACGGTGACGGTCGACACCACCCGCCGCCAGATCGAGGTCCGGGTACCGCACTCCGCCTGGGACCCGGCCGGCCAGGTCGTGCGCCTGGCGGCCGGCGTGGGCCTGTGGGATCAGGCGAACGGCCGCTACCTGCTGCCCCAGCCCTCCGCCGACGCCACGCACCCCGGCGGCTCCGGCACGGCCACCAACCCGGCCGCGTTCTTCAACGTCGCCTTCCGCTTCGACGAGCCGATGCCACAGGTGGGCGATCCCGCCGGCACCGCCCAGAGCCCGGCGTGGTGGCGCGACCAGGACCAGGGCACCGCGCTCGCGTCGAACGACATCAGCGACCTCCACGCGAACGTCGACTTCCGCAAGCTCGCATCGAAGTCGAACGACGAGAGCGGCGTCCCGCAGAGCGGCCCGATGGACCGCATCCTCGCGAGCCACTTCGAGACCCAGCAGGGCGCCGACTTCTCCGGGTCGTGCTTCCCCGGGGACACCAGCGCTTGCCCGGGCGCGTACCAGGGCAACCTCCAGCCCTACGCGATCTACGTCCCGCACAAGCCGGTGCCGCGCGACGGCTACGGCATGACGCTGCTGCTGCACTCGCTCGCGGCCACCTACAACCAATACCTCGGCAGCCGCAACCAGTCGCAGTTCGGCGAGCGCGGCGCGGGCTCGATCGTGATCACACCGCTGGCGCGCGGGCCGGACGGCGGCTACGACAGCTACGCCGCGGCCGACACGTTCGAGGTGTGGGCGGACGTCGCGCGCCGCTACGAGCTCGATCCCGACTGGACCGTGATCACCGGCTACTCGATGGGCGGCTTCGGGACGTTCAAGCTCGCGGAGCAGTTCCCCGACCTGTTCGCGCGCGCCCAGCCGACCGTCGGCGAGAGCGAGGACACGAACATGATCGCGTCCCTGCGCAACATCCCGGTGTTGATGTGGAACGCGCTCGCCGACGAGCTGGTGCCGCCCACGTCATACCTGCCCACGGTTGACGAGCTCGACCGGCTCGGCTACCGCTACGAGCTCGACGTCTTCACCGCCGAGCACCTGACGCTCGCGATTCACGACCAGTACGCGCCCGCGGCGGAGTTCCTGGGCACGGCGGAGGTGGACCGCAACCCGGCGCACGTGACCTACGTCGTCGACCCGAGCCTCGACCACGCCGACCTCGGCCTCGTGGCCGACCACGCGTACTGGCTCTCGGGCGCGCGGACCCGCGGCTCCGGCCAGGGCACCGTAGACGCGTTCTCGTACGCCACGGGCACGGGCGACCCGCTGGCCTCCGCGACCCAGTTCGGCGCGGGCACGCTCGGCGGCGGCAACCTGGGCACGCTCGCGTTCACGCGCCAGTTCAAGACGTGGGGGCCGGCGCTGCCGATCGCGCCCGCCAACCGCATCGACCTCACGGCCCAGAACGTCGGCGAGGTCACGATCAACCCGAAGCGCGCGGGCGTCAGCTGCAAGGTCGACCTGCGAGTGACGAGCGATGGCCCGGTGACGGTCCGGCTCGCCGGCTGCAAGTAGGGGAGGGGAGGACGAAGACCAGGGGCATCACCCGTCGTCGCCTGATCGGCACCGCGACGGCGGGTGCCGTAGGAGCGGCACTGCCGGCCTCGAGTCGCGCGGCGGCGGGCGGCGGATCCGTGCGCTCTGCCGACGTCGTCGTGGTCGGTGCGGGCCTCGCCGGGCTCACGGCGGCACGACGGATCGCGCAGGCCGGCCGCTCCGTGACGGTGCTCGAGGCCCGGGACCGGGTCGGAGGGCGCGTTCTCACCCACTCGCTCGGCGGCGGCGACTACGCCGAGCTGGGCGGCATGTTCTTCGGGCCGACCCAGGACCACATCAAAGCGCTCGCGGACGAGGTCGGCGCCGGCACGTTCCCGACCTTCAACACCGGCAACAACGTCTTCTGGGCAAACGGCCGGCGCTTGGAGTACCCGAACGACACGCCGTTCGGGACCGCGCCGCCGGACCCGGTCGTGGCCGGCGACATCGCGCTGGCCGTGACCCAGCTCGACGAGATGTCGCAGGACGTCCCCGTCGACAGCCCGTGGAGCTCATCCAGCGCCGAGGAGTGGGACCGGCAGACACTCGACACCTGGCTGCGGGAGCACACGAGCGGCAGCGCGGAGTTCATGGCGGTCGTGTCCGCGGCCACCGAGGCGATCTTCGGCTGCGAGGCGCGGGACCTCTCCCTGCTCTACACGCTCTTCTACATCGCCGCCTCGGGGAACGAGGACAACCCGGGCACGTTCGAGCGCAACTTCAACACCGCCGGCGGCGCGCAGGAGAGCCGCTTCACGGGAGGCGCGCAGACGGTGCCGCTGAGGGTCGCGTCGCAGCTCGGAAAGCGCGTCCTGCTGGGCGCGCCGGTGCGCCGCATCGAGCAGTCCACAACCGGCGTGACCGTCGTCTCCGATGCCATCACCGTGACCGGGAAGCGCGTGATCGTCGCGATCCCGCCCACGCTTGCGGGGCGCATCCACTACGAGCCGCCCCTGCCGCCCCTGCGCGACCAGCTCACGCAGCGCATGCCGCATGGCACGATGATGAAGTTCGAGGCGATCTACGACACGCCGTTCTGGCGCGCCAAGGGCCTCTCGGGCCAGGTCGTGAGCGAGAACGGTCCAGTCAAGGTCACGTTCGACACGTCGCCGCCCGACGGCGGTCCCGGGATCATGATGGGCTTCATCGGCGGGCACGAGGCACGCGTGTGGCAGGACCGCTCTGCGGGGGAGCGCCGGGACGCCGCGCTGGAGAACCTCGCCAACTACTTCGGCGCCGAGGCGCTCGACCCGCGCCAGGTCGTGGAGTTCAACTGGTCGACCGAGGTGTGGAATCGCGGCTGCCCGGTCGCGGTGCTCGCCCCGGGGACCCTGATCGACTTCGGCGCGGCGCTGCGGACGCCGGTCGGGCGCATCAACTGGGCGGGGACCGAGACCTCGACCTACTGGAACGGCTACATGGACGGCGCCGTGCGCTCCGGCGAGCGAGCGGCCAAAGAGGTCCTGGAACGGATCTAGGCAATGCGGGCTTGGGCAATCCTGGTCGCCGTCGCCAGCCTGGCCCTGGCGCCCTCTGCCGCAGCCCAGGAGCTTGGCCGCTGCGACCCGTTCGACCCGTCCGTCTGCCTCCAGCCCTGGCCGAACGACCACTTCACGGTCGCCGATCCCACCACGGACACCGGCCGGCGCGTCGACCTCGACCTCGCCTCGATGCCCCGCAACGCGGCCGGCAAGCCGATCGACCCCACCGACTTCAACCGCAACGACGGCTTCAGCCCGGGCCAGATGATCGTCAGCCACGTGCCCGGCCTCGACAACCGCACCGCCTTCCACCGGACGCGGGCCGTGCCGATCACCGACATTGCGCGGACCCATGACAAGAAGCAGCCGGTCGTGGTGCTGAACGCCGCCACGCGGAAGCGCCACCTGATCTGGTCCGAGCTCGACGCCAACCCGCAGGACCGCGAGAACGTCAACCTCCTGATCCGGCCCGCGGTCAACTTCGACGAGGGCGGGCGCTACATCGTCGCGCTGCGCAACCTGAAGAACGCGGCCGGGCAGACGATCGGCGCGCCGGAGGCGTTCCGCACCTACCGCGACGGCATCCCGACGTCGGACCCGGCCGTCGAGGCGCGCCGGGACCACATGGAGGACATCTTCAAGACCCTGAAGCGCGCGGGAATCAAGCGCAAGGAGCTCTACCTCGCGTGGGACTTCACGGTCGCCAGCGAGCGCAACCTCTCCGAGCGGATGCTGCACATCCGCGACGACGCCTTCGCGCAGCTCGGCGACACGAGGCTCGACGACCTCACCGTGCAGGGCGCGCCGCCGCCGTTTGCGGTGACGGAGGTGACGGACTTCCAGCCCTGCGGAGGCGACGGGTGCCAGGAGGGCGAGAGCGACCGCCTCCTGCGCCAGGTCGAGGGCCGCGTGATCGTGCCGTGCTACCTGGACGCGCCGGAGTGCCCGCCGGGATCCCGGTTCGCTTACGGCCTCGACGGCCTGCCGCTGCGGATCCCCGGCAACGTCCATCCCGCGAACTTCGTCTGCATCGTCCCCCGCGCGGCGGTCGCGGGGGACACCGTCCGGCCCGCCCGCCCCTCGCTCTACGGGCACGGTCTGCTCGGGAGCGCGTCGCAGGTCGCAGGCGGCGCGATCCAGGCCCTCGCGAGCGAGCACAACATCCTGCTCTGCGCGACCGACTGGATCGGCCTCTCGGAGGAGGACCTTCCCAACGTCGTCGCGATCATCGGCGACCTCTCACACTTCTCCTCGCTCCCCGACCGCGGGCAGCAGGGGATGCTCAACTTCCTCCACCTCGGCCGCACGATGATCCACCCGCTCGGGTTCTCCACGGACCCGGCCTTCCAGTGGAACGGCACGCCGCTGATCGACACGACCCGCCTCTACTACGACGGCGGCAGCCAGGGCGGGATCATGGGCGGCTCGCTGACCGCGGTGGCGCCGGACTTCACCCACGCGGCGCTGGGCGTTCCCGGCATGAACTACTCCACGCTCTTGGACCGCAGCATCGACTTCGACGAGTTTGCGCAAATTCTCGACGTCACCTACCCGAACGAGCTCGAGCGGCAGCTGATCTTCTCCCTGATCCAGATGCTCTGGGACCGCGCGGAGGCCAACGGCTACGCCCATCACATGACCGACGACCCGCTGCCCGGCACGCCGCCGCACGAGGTGCTGCTCAGCATGGCGTTCGGAGACCATCAGGTGACGAACTGGGCCACCGCGGTCGAGGCCCGCACGATCGGCGCACGGATCCGCACGCCCGCGCTCGACCCCGGGCGCTCGAACGAGGAGATCCCGTACTACGGCGTCCCGGCGGTGTCGAGCTGGCCTTTCAACGGCTCGCTGTTCGAGGTCTGGGACGTGGGACCGCTGCGCACGGAGGGTGGGCAGGTGAAGGGCACCACGGCCCCGCCTGTGGAGAACGTGCCGAACCGCGCGGGCGTCGATCCCCACGGACCCGACGCGAGCGAGGAGCCCGCGGGGCGCCTTCAGATCTCCGAGTTCCTGAGACCCGATGGCGCATTCATCGACGTGTGCGGTGACCACCCGTGCTACCTCGCGGGCTGGACCGGTCCGTAGCAATTCGCACGATCTGGGGCCGGGTCCATGTGTGAGCGGAGGGACTTCCGGGTAACACCGGCGAGTGCTGCTGGACATGCTCCGGCGCCTCGCTCTGCTGGCAGTAGTTCCGATTTCACTCACCATGCCAGCTCCCGGTGCCCGGAGCGAGGCCAACGTGCTGTTCCATGCCGACGCCAGGAAGCGCTGGCCGGCGGAGTGGGCTGACCTCTCGTGCGCGTCGAGCAGCCGCGTGACCCGGGTGAAGAGCCCGGTCGCGCAGGGGCGGCGCGCGTACCGCGTGCGGGTCAACGAGGGCGACGAGAGCTACGGCGAGCGGTGCGAGCTGGAGATGGCCAACACCGAGTCCAGGAACATCGACCGCGTGGGCGGTTCGCGCGTCCTGTTCCACAACGGCACCGAGTCGTGGATCGCGCAGCAGATCATGCTCGACTCCAGGGTGTACGCCTTCTGCGGCACCAGGTGCCCGCTCGACCACGACGGCGGGCTGGTGCAGCAGCTGAAGCAGACCGGCTCATGCGGAACGCCCGCGAACGGGATCGTGACCCGGAACCTGCCCCGGGTCGGAGTGGTGCTCGAGCATCGCAACTCGGCCGAGAACGACTGCGGCAACGCGACCATGAGGTCCCTGTGGAGAGTTCCGATCCGGCGCGGCGCGTGGGTGAGGATCCTCCAGCACGTGCGCTGGTCCCCCGATCCGGACACCGGTTACATCGCCACCTGGATCAACGGCCGGCCGGTGCAGCCCTCGCTCCAGGGCCGCTCGAAGCGCGTCACGCGCACGGGCGACGAGATCCGGATCCACACTTGGACGCTGAAGGATGGCCCAAGCGTCGATCGGCTGCGGCAGTGCCGGTCGCACCCGTGCGCGCACCTGCGCAACGGCGTGTACCGCGACTCGAGGGTGCGCGGCGACAGCATCGTGTACGTGGACGGCACGACCGTCGCCAAGACGCGTGCGCTGGCCGAGGCAGCGGCGGTATCGCGCAGTAGGGGCAGCGCCGCGCGCCTCAGCGGGACCGCGAGGCGCGGGCACGAGCACGCTGCAACGCGCCCCATCGGCTGACCGACCAGAGCTTGTCCGCCCCCGCCCACATCGCGAAGGTCAGTCCGCCGACCGTGCCCGTGACGGTCAACAGCACCCCGGCCGCGGCCGCCGCCGCCACCCCGTCGCTGCCGAGGATCAGCACCGCGGCCGCGGCGCCGACGCTGGGACCGACCGGAAGCTGAGCGAGCGTCACCAGCG
>JBOGZM010000147.1:0-4163 GCA_050697255.1 Solirubrobacterales bacterium | reverse complement strand
GCCCGGCCCGCTGATGACGGTCGTCGAGCCGCACGTGATCGGCGTCGCGCGCCGTCCCTGACGAGCGCCTCCGAACGTCGCGCGGGCGGTAGTGTCTCCGTCCGTGCGGGGCAGTTTGGCGGAACAGGTCGTCGACGCGATCAACGACGTGTCCGGGGTGCACCCGGGCCATCGCGCCGCGCATGCGCGGGGCACGCTCTGCGCGGGCCGCTTCGCGGCCACGCCGGACGCCGCGCGCCTCACGCGAGCGTCGCACATGCAGGGCGACTCGGTGCGCGCGACGGTCAGGTTCTCGAACGGCGGCGGGGACCCGGGAATCCCCGACTACGCGACCGAGGGCCGCGGCATGGCGGTCAAGCTCTACCTCGGGGACGGTGCGCGCACCGACATGGTCGCGCTCTCGCTGCCGGTCTTCTTCGTGCGCACACCCGCGGACTTTCTGGAGTTCACGCGTGTCCGCAAGCCCGACCCCCAGACGGGGCAGCCGGACGCCGAGCGGATCGGCGCCTGGTTCGGCGCGCACCCCGAGGCGGGGCCCGCGATCCAGGCCGCCGTGACGGCGCCGCCGCCGGCGAGCTACGCAACCTGCCTCTACAACGGCATCCACTCCTTCCGCTGGGTGCGCGACTCCGGCGACGGCCGGTTCGTGCGCTTCCGCTGGGAGCCGGAGTCGGGCGTCCAGAGCCTGAGCGCGGAGGAGGCGCGGGCGCGGGGCGCGACCTACCTGCAGGACGAGATCGCGGCCCGGGCCGCTGCGGGCCGGGCCGCCTTCCGGCTGGTGGTGACGCTGGCCGAGGCCGCCGACCCGGTCGACGACCCGACCGCGGCGTGGCCCGAGGAACGCGAGCAGGTGGTGGTGGGCCGGCTGGAGCTGACTGGCCCGGAGGAGGAGCGGGAGCGCGACGGGGACGTGTTGGTGTTCGACCCGACCCGGGTGGTGGACGGCATCGAGCTGTCGGGCGACCCGATCCTGCGTTTCCGCCGTGACGTGTATGCCGTGTCGGTCGAGCGTCGCAGCGGCACGACGCTCACGGCGTAGACCGCCTCTCAGTGCGTCGGCGCGCGCTCCGAGGAGCGCAGCCGCTCCGCCATCCCCCTCAGGATGCGGCGCGCGACCGCAGGCACCTCGTCGATCAGGCTCGAGAACGAACGCGAGGAGAGCACCAGCAGGTGCATGTCGGTGTCGGCGATGACGGTCGCCGACCGTGGGCCCTCGTCCAGCAGCGACATCTCACCGAAGAACGACCCCGGACCGATCTCGGCCACCTTGCGGCCGCCGCGGCGCGCCGTCGCCTTGCCCTCCGCGACGACGAAGAACTCCCAGCCCGATTCGCCCTCCCGCGTGAGCGTCTTGCCCTCAGGGGCCTCCACCTCGTCCACGAGCGAGGCGATCCGCGCCAGCTCGCTCTTCGTGCAGGGCCTGAACAGGGCCACGTCGTTCAGAAGCCTCATCTTCGCGTCTTTGCCCTTGCGCCGGAGTGCCACGGCGTGGTGAGTCTAACCGCGTCTACGCCGTCGTCGAGCTGAGCGCCTCCAGCTCGCGCCGCTGCGCGAGCCGCGCGAGCGCCCGCCCCTCTAGGGCACGCGCGCGGTTCCTGCTGAGGCCGAGTCGCCGCGCCGCCTCCGTCAGCGGGCACGGGTCGTGGTCTCCGGTCCCGAGCCCGTAGCGCATCGTGATCAACTCGCGCTCCGCGTCAGGCAGGTTGGCGACCGCGCGCTTCAGCACGTCACAGCGCAGGCTCAGGTCGAGCTGCTCCAGCGGGTCCTGGTCCTCGCCGGGCAACAGGTCACCCAGCGACGCGCCGTCCTCGTCGCCGACCGGCTTGTCGAGGCTCGTCACCGTGCGCGCTGCGGAGCGCACCTCGCCGATCATCCGCAGCGACAGCTTCGCCGCCTGTGCGACCTCCGCGTCCGTCGGTTCGCGTTCCAGCTCCTTCGTCAGGCGGCGCTCAGTCTTGGCGATGGTGCGCTCGCGCTCGAGCACGTGCACGGGCACGCGGATCGTGCGCTCCTTGTTCTGGATGCCGCGCTCGATCGCCTCTCTGATCCACCACGTCGCGTAGGTCGAGAACTTGAAGCCGCGGCGCCAGTCGAACTTCTCGGCCGCGCGCATCAGGCCCAGGACGCCCTCCTGGATGCGGTCGAGCAGCGCCAGCTCCTCGCTGCGGTACTTCTTCGCGATGCTGACGACGAGACGGAGGTTCGCCGTCACCATCCGCTCGCGCGCGTCGCGGTCGCCCTGCTCGCAGCGCTTCGCGAGATCGACCTCCTCCCGGGCGGAGAGCAGGGGGAAGCTCCGCAACTCCTTCAGGAAGAGGCCGAGCGCGTCGGTCGTGGCGCCGGCCAGCTCGGTGTTCTCGTACTGGACCTTTTCGGGCGCCTCGCGCCCGCAGTCGTCGCTCACCTCGACGCCGCAGCTCTCGATGCGCTCGAACACCTCGGCGACACCGCGATCGTCCAGCTCGAGCGCCTCGATCAGCTCGCTGACCTCGGACAGCTCGAGGCACTTTTCCCGGCGCCCGCGTTCCAGCAGGACCTGGAGACGCTCGTCTTCGCTGAGCTGGTTGACGCCCATGCCCACGTTCTCCCCTCGGTCGCCCACGCGCCTGCCCACCGGCGCACAGCGCTCTCGGATTACCCTCGCTGCTGCGCGGTGAAACCGACCTAGAAGCTGCGGGCGGCCATGACAGGAGGGCGACTTCGCGCGCACCAGCCGCCCTCCCTGCCCGGCGCCGCACGAGCGGCGCTCACTCAAACGCGCCGGCAGACGGATGCCGTCGCGTCGCTTCGGGCCCAGCCGGCTTGCGGCCCGAAGACTGCCCCCCGGGGAACGCTGCCCCGGCCGCGCGGCCCCCTGCTTGACCGCGACGCCGTCGATGGTAGCCCCGATCAGGAGCGGTTGGCCGGCTTCGTCCACTCGCTTGACGGGCCTGCGCCGGCAGGAGTAGGTTTCACTTACTTCTGTCCAGGGGCGTTCGGGGGAAACATGAGTGCTCGTTGGCCGCTCGTGATCGTCCTTGCCTTAACTCTGAGCGGTGCTGTGTTCGTCGGGCCGGCCATCACCGACGAGCCCTGCGACGTGATCGGGGGCACCGGAACCACTCACGCCACGGTCGGCGAGCTGCTGGCTGCGATGAGCCCGGGGGACACGGGCTGCCTGCACGGCTATCCGGAGAACGCCGAGCCCTCGAACAGCGGACTGTACGAAGAGAACGTGACCATCACCGGGTCAGGGGTCACATTGCGCAGCCATCCGGGGGAGGTCGCTCAGATCAAGGGTCGCCTGTCGATTGCGGCTCCCGACGTGACGGTCTCGCACCTCGTGCTCGACGGTCGCAACACATCGGACCACACGAGTCCTCGGATAACACAGGTGGGCGACCGCGCGCGATTGGTGGACAACGTCATCACGACCAGAGGCACGACCTCGTGCGTGTGGTTGGACGGGACGTCGACCGACATCCTCGATGGCGTCGAAGTCCAGCACAACCGGATTCATGACTGCAACACCGCCGTGACGGTCGAGCACGCCGATTACAGCAAGGTCATGCACAACCTCATCTACGACCACAACGGCGTGGGGGTGCGCCTCACGCCGGACGCGGACCAGGGCTCGGTGTACGCGAACGTGATCGACCGAAGCGTCCACAGCGTCGAGATCGGCCCCGAGTCCGATTCGAACTATGTCGGCATGAACGTCCTCGCGAATCCGACGACTTGGAACTTGAAGATCCCGGCTCAGCCCGGGACCCACAACGTCTTCGGTTCGAACTGCGTGTGGAAGAGCGGAGGCGACGGCATCGATTACACGTACACCACCAACAGCTGGCAGTTCGAGAAGGTCATCGTCGCCGCGAACCGGACCGCCAACCCGGGTTACCTGGGAGCCGCCTCCGAGGCGGACTACACGATTCAGAGCACCAGCGGCTGCCATGGGACGACCGGGAACATGAGCGCCGCGGTCTCGGACAACGGGCGGCCCCACCGCGAGCAGGCCGTCAACCTACGGCCGAACGTGCTCTTCATCGTGTCCGACGACCAGCGCGCGGACACGATGGACGTGATGCCCAAGACGGTCGCTCGGCTGAAGGGACCTGCGGGGACGGGCGGCGGGGGCACCGAGTACCAGCAGGCGTTCGTGACCACGCCGCTCTGCTGTCCCT
>JBOGZM010000146.1:0-3903 GCA_050697255.1 Solirubrobacterales bacterium | reverse complement strand
CTCTGACCCTGTGGCCTGCCCTGCTGCCGGCTCTGAGGTGAGCGCTGCTGACCCTGGCCCTGCGGGCGCGCCTGTTGCGGGGCGCGGCCGTCGGTGGCGGGCTTGGCCGGCTGCGAGGGCCGGGCCTGCTTCGGCTGCTGGGCCTGCTTCGGTGCCGGTTTCGGCGCCGGGGTCGCGGCCTGAGGCTTGCCATTCCCGGCGCCGGGGCCGGCTGCCAGCACGCGCGCCGCGTCGGCCTCTTCGACGCTCGAGGCAGCCGCCTTCACGTCGACGCCGGCCGCGCGCAGCGCCTCGAGGAGCTCCTTGCTCGAGACCCCCTTCTCCTTCGCTATCTCGTAAACGCGTTTCTTCGCCATCGCCCTGAGCCTGTGACCTAGCGGTCCTCGTCCGCTGCCGCCGGGGCGGCCGTCTCCGCTTCCGGAGCGAGCACTCCGTCGTCGGCAGCGGCCGGCTCCTCGGGCGCGGGCTCCTCCGCGGAAGGCTCCTCCACCACTTGCTCCTCCGCGGCGGGCTCCTCCACCACTGGCTCCTCGGCGGCCGGCTCCTCCGCCGGGGCACCGCCGACACGGTCCCCTTCCTGGGAATCCAGCGCCTGGTGCGCCGGCAGGCCGCAGTACCGGGATCCCGGCAGCGCCGCATTCGGGCATCGCTTCCCGCTCGTCAGCACTGCGTGGCAGCGGCCGGTGACGTCCTCCTCCTCGGCGTAGCCGCCCTCGGCCTCCTCCTCGGCGAACTCGCTCTCGGACTTGATGTCGACCCGCCAGCCCGTGAGCCGCGCGGCGAGGCGAGCGTTCTGCCCCTCCTTGCCGATCGCGAGCGAGAGCTGGTCGTCCGGCACCACGACGACCGCCTGCTTGGCGTCGTCGTCGACGAGCACCTCGCGCACCCGGGCCGGCGACAGCGCCTTCGCGACGAAGCGGGCGGGCTCGTCGTTGTGGGGAATGATGTCGATCTTCTCCCCGCGCAGCTCGGAGACGACCATTCGCACGCGTGAGCCGCGCGGGCCCACGCAGGCCCCGACCGGATCGACTCCGTCGGCATGCGAGACCACCGCGATCTTCGAGCGGTAGCCCGGCTCGCGGGCCACGTTCACGATCTCCACGAGCCCGTCGGCGACCTCCGGGACCTCCAGTGCGAACAGCTTCTTGATCAGCTCGGGATTGCGCCGGGACACGATGATGCTCGGCCCCTTGGTGCTGGAGGAGACCTCGGTGATGACGGCCTTCACCCGCGCGCCGTGGTCGTAGCGCTCGTTGTCGACCTGCTCCGACTTGGGCAGCAGCGCCTCGACCCGCTCGCGCAGCTGCACGAGGGTGTAGCGCGAGTCGGACTGCTGGATGATGCCGGTGATCAGCTCGCCCACGCGGTCCTGGTACTCCTCGAACATCATGTCGCGCTCCGCCTCGCGGATCCGCTGGAGGATCACCTGCTTCGCGGTCTGGGCGGCGATCCGCCCGAAGTCCGTCGGGGTGACGTCGCGGGTCGAGATCTGGTCCTCGTACTCGGCCAGCCTCTCGGGCCCGATCTCCGGCTCCTCGGGCTCACGCAGCTCGCCGGTCTCGGGGTCGATCGTGCGCTCCTCCTCGATCGCCTCGGCGACGAGCTTCTCCTCCAGCTCCGGCGGGAGGATCAGCTCGAACACGCGGAAGTCCGCCGTCCCGCGGTCCATGTCGACGCGCGCATACTTCGCCGCGCCCGGCGTCTTCTTGTAGGCGGACAGGAGCGCGTCCTCGAGCGCGAGCATGAGCTTCTCCGAGGAGATGCCCTTCTCTTTCTCGAGCGTCTGGACGGCCTCGACTATTTCCTTGCTCAACTTGGCCTCCTCGAGCCTTCTGGCTGCGAAATCAGGTTCGAGCGCCGGATGCGCTCGTGCGGGATCCGGACCATCCCCCAGTCCGCGGCGAGCGAGACGCCCTCGGGGTCCGCGCCCACCAGCTCACCCTTGAAGTCACTGCGCCCGTCGATCGGCTCGCCCGTGCGCACGCGGACGCGGTGGCCGAGGTGGCGCTGGTAGTGATGGAGCTTGGTCAGCGGCCGCTCCGGCCCCGGCGAGGAGACCTCGACCTCGTAGTCGACGAGCAGGTCACGCAGATGGTGCGTAACGCGCGCGCACAGTTCCAGGTCGACGCCACCGGGCCGGTCCAGGAACACGCGCAGCCTGGGTGAGCGGCGGGACCCGGCGAGCTCCGCCGCCAGCACCTCCACGTCCGGCTCGACAGCAGACAGGCGCTCCTCGATCTGGTGCTGCAGCGCAGCCTCCGACGACGGCGCGGTGCGCGCGGGCGTGCCCTTGGGATTGCGATCGTGCGGCTTCTTCGTGCGGGTCATGTCGTAAAAAAAGCGGGCTGGAGGCCCACTCGAAATGCGGCCGGAGCCGCAGGTCTCCTGAGGTAGGGAACGGCCAAGTATAGCGGCACAAACCACGCGATTCCGGGCCGTCCGGAGGCCTGACAGGGGTCTCGCTCAGGCCTCCAGCAGCAGGGTCACCGGCCCCTCGTTGGTGAGCGTCAGGGACATGCGGGCCGCGAAGCGCCCGGTCTCGACGGGCACGCCGCGGCCGCGCAGGCGCGCGCAGAACAGCTCGTACAGGCGCTCCGCCGCCGCCGGCTCGGCAGCGCCCGTGAAGCTCGGGCGCAGCCCCCGGCGCGTGTCTCCATAGAGGGTGAACTGGCTCACGCACAGGACGGCTCCACCGACGTCCAGCAGGGACCGGTCCATGCGCCCGTGTTCGCCGTCGAACACCCGCAGCTGCGAAACCTTGCCGGCAAGCCGCTCCGCCTGCGCATCCTCGTCCGGGTGGCCGACGCCGAGCAGCACCACGAGCCCGGCCCCGATGGAACCCAGCACCTCGCTGTCGGCGGACACGGAGGCGGCGCTCACGCGCTGTACCAGCGCGCGCAACCGAAGCGGCTCAGGCCGCCTTGAGGCGGTCGCGGTAACGGCGGTAGTCCTCGCGGTCCGGACGCATGCCGGCGGCCAGCGACAGGTGCCTGCTGGCGGCGGGCCTGTCTCCGAGCTTCTCGAACGAGCGCCCGAGGCAGAAGTGGGCGTAGTCGTTCGCCGGGTTCCGCTCGACCACGGCCGAGAACTCGCTCGCCGCGCGCCGGTAGCGGCGGCTGCGGAAGTAGGCGCGGCCGAGCGCCTCGCGGATCGAGGTCTTGTCCGGCTCCAGCCGCTTGGCCTTCTCGAGCGGGACGGCCGCCTGTGCCCAGTGGTTTTCCTCGAGCAGGGAGATCCCGCGCTGGAACAGCGCGTAGGCGTCCTGCTCGGCGGGGTCCTGGGGCTGACGGTGCTCGTAGCTCATCGACGCTTGCCCTCGCGCGGGCGGTCTCCCGCGGCGACCCTCAGCTCCTGTACGAAGTCGAGCACGCGGGCAGCCACGTCCTCCTTGGTGCTGCGGGGCACGTGCAGCTCGCCTGCCTGCCCGAGGATCGCGACCTCGTTGTGGTCGGAGTCGAAGCCGATGTCGGGGCGCGAGATGTCGTTCACGACGATCGCGTCGAGGGTCTTGCGCTCGAGCTTCGCGCGGGCGCGCTCAACGCCCTCGGGGCCGTGCTCGGCGGCGAAGCCCACGATGATCTGCCCCTTGCGCCGCTGCGCCGCCACTTCCGCCAGCACGTCGGTGGTCGGGATCAGCTCCACCGACAGGGAGCTGCGTCCCTCCTTCGAGATCTTCGCGTTCTCGGGGTCCGCGGGCCGGAAGTCGGCGACCGCCGCGGCCATCAGCAGGAGGTCTGTGTCGGGGAGGCGCGAGAGCGTCGCGTCGCGCAGCTCCGCGGCCGTCTGCACCTCGACGTACCGGACGCTCGGCGTGCCGTCGAGGGCGGTGTTCGCTGCGATCACCGTCACGTCGGCGCCGCGCCGCGCGGCCTCGGCGGCGAGCGCGAAGCCCATCCGCCCGCT
>JBOGZM010000145.1:0-5470 GCA_050697255.1 Solirubrobacterales bacterium | reverse complement strand
GGTCTGCCGTCATCGGTTCCGAGTGCGGCGACGCCGTTTTCGCTCTTCACCGGCTGGAGCCCCACGGTCCGCTCGTAAAAGGCGGCGAGGGACTGCTGATCGCCCGCGTTCAGCCGTACGGCGCCGAGGGTCGTGTCGGGGGGGACGACCATCCGGCCGATGATACGCAGGGCCCGAATGTCGGCCCGCTCCATGACACAGTGAGACGGCTAGGCCGGTCTCAAGGAACGAAGATGCCCTGGACCGCGAACAGCGAGTTGCCGGCCGTCGCCGCGATGCCGTCCGGGCCACCGTCGAAGACCTGAACCTGGCCCAGCGCCCAGATCGAGCGCTGGCCCTCGGGCACCGCGCCGGGCGCGAGTGCGTCGATGGTGGTCGAGACCGAGCAGTTCGCGCCCTTCGTCGTCTCCGGCGTGCCGGCGCAGGGGACGCCGACCGCCAGCGGCAGGTCCTCGACCGTGCCGGCCTCCCCGCCGCTGCCGTTTGCGCGGTCCGTGATTCGGAGGGTCGTCACCTGATTCAGCTCACCGGTGTAGTCGCCCAGGCCCGAGGCCTCGCGCACGTCGCTGAGCGAGACATCCACCTTCACGTCCGCCTCGTCCTCCGGTGTGCCGGGGACGCCGACGACCGTCGCCAGCCGCACCGCGCCCACCGAGTGTGCGGTCCCCCCGTTGGCATCGGGCGTGCCGACGGTCAGGTTGGGCGACATCGCGTCCGGCGCGGAGCATGACTCGAACGCCAGGGGCGGGCCGTGCGTCAGGTCCGGCTCCGTGCACTGCTGGTAGGCGGGCACGAGCGCGACCCTGAGCGGCGACGCGGACTTCGGCCGCGGATAGCCGGTTTGCAGGTAGTCGGACGCCAGCTGGTAGCCGTCCGGGACGACCTTCGTGGACGGGCCTCCCACGACACCGAGCGTGCCCGGCTCCTCGAGCACAGGCAGCCGCAACTCCAGGTTCGACACCGTGATCGGCGCCTGGCCGTTGGAGTTGCGCCCGTAGGGCTGGTCCGCGGGTAGGAGCTCGAGCTTCGCGGAGTGGCTGTCCTCGAACCTCCACCCGTTCGGGTGCAGCTGGAAGACCTGACGGGTGCTCTCCGTCCCGGAGTTGACCTCCGGCCGGTAGAGCCCGCGCGCGACGAGCGTCTCGTCGATGCCGCCCGGTTCAACGTCCAGCAGGCGCACGGCGAGTTGCGACGTCGGGCTGGGCGAGTTGATGTCGGCGATGATCGTGGGCGACCCCATCAGCGTGTAGCCGGTGTCCAGCGCGGGGGCGAGGTGGTAGCTGGCCGCGCCCGCCTGGTCGCCCGCGGGGGCGGTGGCGCAGGCCCCGCCGCCGCTGATCGGGTCGAAGGCGTTACCGGCCTGGTCGCTGACAGAAGATGCGATCACCTTCGAGGCCGGATCGACGAAGCGGACCTCGCCCGGCGCCAGCGCGGCCCAGGTCGGCGAGCGGAAGGGCTGGTCGGAGTCGGGGTCGTCGAACTGGCCGGTGGAGCCGACTGAGGGACCGTTGCACGCCTGCGTGAGCGTCTGCACGCCCTCGAACGGCGCCGAACCCTGGCCCTTGACGTAGTGGTCGAACCAGGCGTGCGTCTCCCGGTTGCGGAACGTGGCGTCGGGGCCCTTGTTCTGCCCGCGCTGGTGGCCGTGGTCGGTGAAGATCAGCGACACGGGCGTGCCGGGGTTGTTCGTGCGGGTCCGGTTGTAGAAGCGGATCGCCTCGTCGGCCGGGAACAGGTCATCGGTCCAGCCGTTCGAGATCAGCAGCGGCGCGGGCGGCGTCGAGTCGTCGATGTAGTAGGACGAGTGGTGCGTGGTGACCTCGTCCACGATGTCCTGCGAGAGCGGGTTCGTGTCGTAGGGCTCGCCGGCGTTGATGGCCGAGAACCACGTGACCAGATCGGCGTCCGGGTCGGTGCCCGGCGGGGCGTAGTTGCTGGTTGCCTGACCGATCGCGTACAGCCCCGCCACGAACGACTGCTTCATCACGCCGATCCGGCCCCGCTGCATGTAGGGAGCGTCGGCGACGTAGTCGAGCGTGTGCCCGTTGGGCTGCAGGGAGTACGCGAGGTCGGTCCAGGGGATGTCGGGCTGCGCGGCCGCGATCTGCATCTGCTTTCCACCGTCGCTGACCCACGGAACCAGCGTGCCGTCGTTGTCCTGGATCATCTTGCGGTTGTTCAGCGCGGCCAGCGCCATGGAGATGCCGCCGCCGTAGGACCCGCCGGTGACGCCAATCCTCTGCGGGTGGATCAATCCCTCGCCGCCGGTCGCGCCGTCGGCGGCCCGGTCGGCCAGCGCCTCGAAGACCTCCTGCGCGTCGCGGACCTCGAAGCGCGTGTCCATCAGGTGGTTGTAGCCGTTCGCGCACACGGGCTGCGTCCGCTTCGGGTCCGCGCCCCCACATGACATGCCCCAGCCGCGGTCGCTCATGGAGAAGAACGCGTAGCCGGCGTCGATCCAGCCCCCGCTGTTCGGCCCCAGCTTCGAGCCGCCCCAGCCGTGGAAGAGCCCGACGACCGGGAAGTCACCGTCGGGACCGCTCGCCGGCGCGGGCGGGAAGCCGACGTTGATGTCGATCGGGGCCCCGTCGAAGGTGGTGAAGATGCCCGAGCAGTGACGCTCGCCGGCGTTGGCGCCGGTCTGGACGGTGCAGGTGAGGTTGCCGCCCGCGCCGTTCGGGATGTTCGGGATCGCCGCGTCGGCGGCCGACGGCAGTGTCAGCGCCCCCAGCAATCCGACGAGCACGACTCGCCAGAGCGACCTTCCTGATGCCATGCTCCCCAACCTTCCTCCCCCGTAGTCGGACGGGAGGATACCCCGGTTCAGGGTTCAGGAAACGGCCGCTTCGGCGCGGGAGCGCCGCGCCAGCTTCGCCCGCGCCGTCTTGTCCAGCTCCACCTTGCGCAGGCGCACGGCGCCGGGAGTCACCTCGACGCACTCGTCCTCGCGCAGGAACTCGAGCGCCTGGTCGAGCGACAGCCGCCGGGCCGGCACGAGCCGCACGAGCACGTCGGCGGTGGAGGAGCGCATGTTGGTCAGGTGCTTCTCCTTCACCGCGTTCACGTCGAGGTCCTCGGCGCGGGAGTTCTCGCCCACGATCATGCCCTCGTAGACGGTCTCGCCGGGCTCGACGAACATCGTGCCGCGCTCCTGCAGGCCGAACAGCGCGAAGCTCGCCGCCTGGCCCGCGCGGTCGGCCACCAGGGCGCCCGTCGGCCGCGTGCGCAGCTCGCCGGCCCACGGCTCCCAGCGGTCGAAGACGTGGTGGACCAGGCCGGTCCCGCGCGTCTCGGTCAGGAACTCGGTGCGAAAGCCGATCAGCGCCCGCGCCGGCACGAGATAGTCCATGCGCACCCAGCCGGTGCCGTGGTTGACCATCTGCTCCAGCCGGCCCTTGCGCAGGGCGAGCAGCTGGGTCACGACTCCGACGTACTCCTCCGGAACGTCGATCGTGAGCCGCTCGATCGGCTCGTGGACCTGTCCCTCGATCTCCCGGGTCACGACGTGGGGCTGGCCCACGGTCAGCTCGAAGCCCTCGCGCCGCATCAGCTCGACCAGCACCGCGAGCTGGAGCTCGCCGCGGCCCTGGACCTCCCAGGCGTCGGGGCGCTCGGTGTCGCGCACCTGGATCGACACGTTGCCGACCAGCTCCTGGTCGAGGCGCGCCTGCACCTGCCGCGCGGTCAGCTTCGTGCCGTCCCGGCCCGACAGCGGCGACGTGTTGATCCCGATCACGACCGACAGCGAGGGCTCGTCCACCGTGATCACCGGCAGCGGCCGGGGATTGCCGGGATCGGCGAGCGTCTCCCCGATCGTCACGTCGGCCAGGCCCGCGACCGCGATGATCTCCCCCGGCCCCGCCTCGTCCGTCGCGACGCGGTCGAGCGCGTCGGTCACATACAGCTCGCTCACGGTGGCGGGCTCGATCCGCCCGTCGGCCCGGCACCAGGCGATCGGCTCACCGGCCCGGATCGTGCCCTGACGCACGCGGCACAGCGCGAGCCGGCCCACGTACGGCGACGCGTCGAGGTTCGTGACGTGCGCCTGGAGCGGGTGGCCCTCCTCGTACGAGGGTGCGGGGATGTGCGACAGCAGGAGGTCCAGCAGCGGCCCGAGGTCCGTGCCCTCGACGCCCTCCTCGAGCGACGCCCAGCCGGCCCTGGCGTTCGTGTAGACGATCGGGAACTCGATCTGGTGCTCGTCGGCGTCGAGATCCAGGAACAGCTCGTAGACCTCGTCCACGACCGCCGCGATCCGGGCGTCGGGGCGGTCGACCTTGTTCACGACCAGGATCACCGGGAGGCGCGCCTCGAGCGCCTTGCGCAGGACGAAGCGCGTCTGCGGGAGCGGACCCTCGGAGGCGTCGACGAGCAGCAGCACGCCGTCGACCATCGTCAACCCCCGCTCGACCTCACCGCCGAAGTCGGCATGCCCGGGTGTGTCGACGATGTTCACCTTCACGCCCCCGTGCCGGACGGCCGTGTTCTTGGCGAGGATCGTGATGCCCTTCTCGCGCTCGAGGTCCATCGAGTCCATCACCCGCTCCGCCACGTCCTGGTTCTCGCGGAAGGCGCCGGACTGCCACAGCATCGCGTCCACGAGCGTGGTCTTGCCGTGATCGACGTGGGCGACGATCGCCACGTTGCGGAGGTCTTCGCGCCGGGGCACGGCGATTGATGGTAGATGCCGCCTGGGCGGGTTACTCGCCCGGGCCCGCCACGCGCTTGAACATCAGGTCGGCGATGACGTGCTCCCTGGCGCGGTATGCGTCGACGACGTCGCAGGCCTCGAATCCGTGCGAGCGCAGCCGGGCGATCAGCTCCGCGGCCGCAGGCCCGCCCTCGAAGCGGGGGGTGACGCTGAGCTCGGCGATCACGAAGTCACACCGCTTCAGCGTCTCGGCCGCCCCGTTGATCACCTCGCGCTCGAAACCCTCGACGTCGAGCTTCAGCGCCAGCGGGTCCTGCCAGTCGCGCTCGGCGGCGAGCCTGTCGATGGTCCTCACCGGGACCTCGCGGGCCTCGACCGGCGGCGGGGCCCCGACCTGCTCCAGGAGCGAGCTGGCCACCAGGAAGCGATCGATGCCGATGGTGGCGACACCCTCCTCGGCGCCGGCGGCCGCGGCGACGTATTCGCCCGGGCGGCGGGCCAGGACCTTCCGCAGGTCCTGCTCGTACTCCCTGAGCGGCTCGACCAGGACCAGATAAGCCTGCTCGAACGCGCCGTAGAGCGAATGTGTGCCGCTCGCCGCGCCGACGTCGATGATCGTGGCCGGCTCGCAGCCGTGGGCCCTGAGTCCCTCCGGGTCCCAGCTGCGGGGGCGGTCGGAGGCTCGCTTCGGCTGCAAGCGAACGAACACGTCGAGCGTTCGCTCCAGGGACGGTCCGCCCGCGACGCCGGTGTCGAACCCTTCCGCGACGGATACGAGGTCGATGCCCAGGTCACGCAGCTCCTGCACCACCCTGCGGA
>JBOGZM010000144.1:0-5377 GCA_050697255.1 Solirubrobacterales bacterium | reverse complement strand
GTGTTGTGGGCCATCCATCGGGTGGTGCGCTGCGTGTAGGCGTGGTTCTCCCCGCCGGCCTCGATGTACGAGGGTCCCGGCCCCGCGTCGCCGACCCAGTACGTGTCGGCGTTCGGAGGGATCGTGCAACCCAGGTGCGAGAGATTGAACAGCGTGGTCTCGGCCGCCGCGTGGGCGCCGTCCTCGTTGCCGGTCACGACCACGCCGGCCACCTTGTTGTACATCGGATACTGGCCCACGTCGTTGGTCGACTCGTACGTGCCGTCGAGCCGCTCGATCACCATCTGGCAGACGCTGTTGCGGACGCCGAACCAGATCGACGTCCCCATGATCAGGATGTCGGCGGCCAGGATGCGCTTCAGGATCCGCGGCCACTCGTCGCCCTCGCCCATGTCCGACACGACCCCGAACGGGATCCGGTGGTCGACCACCCGGATCACCTCGCACTCGACGTCGAGGTCCTCGAGGTGCCCGCTCACGATGTCCATCAAGGCCTGCGTGTTCGAGACCTCGGGCGACTTCTTCAGCGTGCAGTTCAGCAGCACGGCCCTGAGCTTCATCGTCCTCCTCTCCGGGTCGGGTCTACAGCGGTCCGCTACTGGACCATCGAAGCCTGCTCGACTCGCCGGACGAGCGTCTCGACGGCCGGGCCGAGCGCCTCGCCCATGCGCTCCCTGACCTGCGTCGCGTACGCGTCCGAGTCGTACTGGACGCGGCGCAACTCGACGTCGCGGCCGCCGCGCCACAGCGCATAGGCTGCGCGCCGATTCCCGTCGAACGGCAGTCCGACGCTGCCCGGGTTCACCAGCAGGCGGTCGCCCTCGGCCTGCCGCTGGAACTGGATGTGGCTGTGCCCGAAGAAGACGATCTCCTCCTCGGTGTTGGCGAGCAGCTCGTGGTCTCCCTCGGTCGGCTCCGGCATGAAGGTCAGCGTGTCGTCGTTGGGCGACGCATGACACACCAGCGCTCCGTCGACCGACAGAGAGGGCGGTAGGTTGAACAGGCCCTCCACCCGCCCGCCGCCGAGCTGGTCGCGGCAGTGCTCGATCAGGCGGTGCAGCAGGTCCTCGTCGGGGGCGTCGGAGGGATCCTCGAGCCAGCGCTCGGTGTTGCCCCGGATCCAGGCGCCCGTCAGGCTCTCGATGCGCTTGACGCACTCCAGCGGCCACGCTCCCGCAAGCGCGTAGTCGCCGCCGAGCACGAACTCGTCCGCTCCCTGCGCACGGGCGTCCTCGATCACGGCATCGAGTGCCGGCAGGTTGCCGTGGATGTCGTACAGCAGGGCGCGCATGCCCCGGCTCCGCTATGCCGGGGCGCGCTGGGCCGACTCGGACGGGTGTCCGGAGCCGGGCCAGGGAGCCAGGATCAGGACCAGCCGCGCATCCGACCTCGCGCGCACCTCGTGACGCTCCTTCGGGTCGGTCAGCGCCAGAACACCGGGCCCTCCGCCGACCTTTGTGCCGTCCGCCGCCTCGATCTCGACCTCTCCGTCCACGACGAGGATCCATGCCCGCTCGTGCACCTGATGGTCGTCGAGCGCCTCACCCGCGGGGAGGTTGAGCACGATCGTCCTGCCCTCCTCCTCGGAGTGGAGCACCTGCGGGCGGTGCGGCTCGACGTCGAGCGTTCGGGTGTCCCAGGTTTGCACGGGCGCCTCCTGTGATGGGTCGAGAGACTCGGTGGGTCGGGGATCCGTATGAAAGCATCAAAGACATGGCAGAGACGCCCGACGGAGACCTCGAGGTGCGCGGCTCGGAGCTGCTGCTCCGATATGCGCGCGAGGAAGACGCGCCGGCCCTGTTCGCGCTGGCGTCGAACCCCGACGTGACGCAATTCTTCTCCTGGGGCCCGTATACGGACGAGAGCGAGGCCATCGCCTACGTGCGCTCGCTGACGCGCAAGCGTGCCGACGGGGAGCGGCTGGAGCTCGTGATCGTGCATCCGGAGGCCGGCGTGATCGGCGTCACCGGGCTGTCCGAGTTCTCGCTGCGCGACCGGCGCGCCGTGGTCGGCACCTGGCACGGGCGCGAGTGGTGGGGGACCGGGGCCAACCGCCAATCGAAGGCGCTCGTGCTCGCGCTCGCGTTCCGTGGTCTCGGGCTGGAGCGCGTGACGGCCTGGTGCGGCGCGGACAACGAGCGCTCACAGAAGGCGCTCGAGCGCCTCGGGTTCGTGCACGAAGGCGTGCTGAGGCGCTGGCACGTGCACCGGGGCGACCCCAAGGACGTGATCAGCTACTCGATGCTGAGCGACGAATGGGAGGCCGGCGAGCTGGCCCGCGAGCCGGCGGAGATCGTGGGCGAGGTTCCCGCCCAGTTCAAACCGGTCTAGGGACCGATCATCCGACGTGGCGCAGCTCGACCGCGCATATCGTGGGCGAGGTGGTCCAGGTGCCGGGAACCGGGGTCTCTCACACCCCCGCCCCGCCGCGGCCCTCGCCGCCAGCGAAGCGCGCGGCGCCACGGGCCGCGACGTCGAGCACCTCACGTCCGATCCGATGCTCGAGCTCGAGGCCCTCGCGGAACGGCAGGCCCGCGCCCTCGATGGTCGCGCGCCGATCGGAGAGCATCGTCTCCTGCGGGAAGCGCGCGAGCTGCTCGGCCAGCGCGAGCGCGCGTTCCACGTGCGCGCCGGGGGCGACGACCTGGTTCACGAGCCCGATGCGCAGCGCCTCGTCGGCGTCGACGGCGCGGCCGGTGAGGGTCAGCTCCAGCGCCCGGCCCATCCCCACGACCCGCGGGAGGCGCTGCGTCCCGCCGTCGATCAGCGGCACCCCCCAGCGCCGCTCGAAGAGGCCGAACGTGGAGTCCTCGGTCGCGATCCGGAGGTCGCACCACAGCGCGACCTCGAGCCCGCCGGCCAGGCACCACCCGCTGATCGCCGCGATCGCCGGCTTGGACGGCGTCACGCGCGTGAATCCCATCGGGCCCTGCGGGTGCTCGATCTCGAGGTCCATCGCCTTCAGGTCGGCGCCCGCACAGAAGGCGCCGCCGCCGGCGCCCGTGAGGACCATCACGCGGGCATCCTCGTCGCCCTCGAACCGCTCCAGCGATCGTCGCAAGCCCTCGGCGGTGGCCGCGTCGACGGCGTTGCGGCGCTCTGGGCGGTCGATCGTGACGAGCGCCGCGGCGCCGGTTCGCTCGTAGCGGACTGGGGCGGCGCCGGCCATGTCACGGGAACTTAACGCAGTTTTTACAGAACACCCGCGACATTTCGGGGTTGAGCCTCTAAGTTGCGAGGCAATCGGAAACGGAGGTGAATTGATGGCCCTGCCACAGCACCCCGACTGGACTCTGCCCAACCCCGACGCGCTGCTCGACCCCGAGGGCCCGCCCATCCCGGACACGGACTCGCTGCTGTCCGAGGTGGGAGCGACGTACCCCGCGGTCGCCTACCCGGCGGCCCAGGAGGACGCAGGGGAGGAGCAGATGGAGGAGACGATCTACGCGGGACTCGTCTTCCCGTAGCAACCCTGATGCGTGGCGGGTGGTGCCGAGGGCGCCGCCCGCGCACCGTCACGGCGCGAGCGCGTCGATCGTCGCGGGCAGCTCGTCCGGCGCGCAGATCGGGGTCAGCACCGGGGTCGTGATTCCGCGCCGCACGAACTCCCCGAGCCGAGCCCGCTGCTCGTCCGGCGAGCCGAAGATGAAGATCTCGCGGATCAGGTCCTCGGGCGCAAGCTCTCTCGCGCGCCCGCGGTCGCCCTCGTTCCAGGCCTGCACCATGGGGTCGATCGCTTTGCCCCAGCCCAGCCATCGGAAGAACGCCTCGTACACGGGCACGGTCGCGTAGGCGGAGAACATCCAGCGCGCCAGCGGCATGCCTTCGCCGGGCGGCTGCTGGATGCAGAAGAACCGGCACAGCACGTCGGAGACTCCCTCCGGCTTGCCGGCCTCGCGCTCGCCGGCGCGGATCTCGGCGATCACCGTGTCCACGCCCGACACGGGGAGGAAGTTGACGAACGTCCCGTCGCCGAGCGCGCCGCCCAGCCGCAGCATGCGGCCGCGCAGCGCCGCGATGTAGAGCGGCGGCGGGACCTCCGGCGGGGTCTCGAGCCTGAAACCTCCGGGTCCCCGCTCGCCCGCAAGCACCGCGCGCAGGATCTCGACCGTCTCGCGGACCTTCGTGAGCGGCTTCTCGAAGGGGATCTGGTTCCAGCGCTCGACGATCACGTTCGACGACGAGCCGATCCCGAGGCAGAAGCGCCCACCGGAGGCGTCCTGCAGCGCGGCCGCGTGCTGGGCCAGCACCGCGGGCCCGCGGGTGAAGGCGTTCACGACGCCCGTGCCGAGCCGCATGCTGCTGGTCCAGGCCGCCGCCAGCGCCAGCGGCGTGAACCCGTCCGGCCCCGATGTCTCGCCGCTCCACAGGTCCGTGAACCCGACGGCCTCGGCGCCCTCGAGCAGCGCGCGGTGCTCGCGCAGCGGGACGGCGTTGAAGGGCACCGTCAGCGCCCACCGCGTGGCGGGCTCGCTCAAGCGGTGTCCCCGAACCGGGCCAGCGCCGCGTACACCGCGTTTGCGCCGAAGTCCACCGCGTTCGCGGGTACGCGCTCGTCGGCGCCGTGCACCCCGGACCAGAAGTCGAACCCGGGCGGCAGCTTCATCGGCAGGAATCCGTAGGTCTGGATGCCGAGGCGCGCGAAGAACCGCGCGTCGGACACACCCGGCATCAGGAACGGCGTCGCGGTGCTGCCCGGATCGGCGCGCTCGAGGATTCCGGCCAGGGCAGGGAAGAGCGACATGTTGGGCTCGGGCGGGCCGGGGTCGAATCGCGTGACATCGAGCTCGACGTCGTCTCCCAGCAGCGCCCGCAGCTCCGCCAGCAGGTTCTGCGGCGAGAAGCCCGGCAGCAGCCGCCCGTCGAGCACGGCCACGACCTCGCCTGGGATCACGTTGAACTGGTCGTCGCAGTGCAGGACGGTCGGGCTGACCGTGTGGTGCAGCAGAGGGTCGAGCATGCGCGCGCGATCTCCGATCGCGCCGAGCACCAGGTTCGTCATCCGGGGTCGCAGCAACAGCCGCAGCGCTGCCGCCTGGGGTCGCGGCAGGACGGCCGCCATCGACTCCACCATGTTCTGTACCACTGGGGTCACGTGAACGGGCAGCCGCCTGCGGTCGAGCCGTAGGAGCGCCCGCGCCAGGCGCGCCATCGCGCCCCCGCGCACCGGCATGGACCCATGGCCCGGCTGCCCCCGCACGGTCAGGCGCACCGTGCACACCTGCTTCTCGGCGACCTGAATCGGATACAGGCGGCGCCCCGCGATGTGCGACGTAAAGCCGCCGAACTCACCGATCCCAAAGCGCACCCCCTCGAACAGCTCGGCGTGCTCGCGCACGAGCCAGTCCGCGCCGTACCCGCTCATGCCCTCCTCGTC
>JBOGZM010000143.1:0-5300 GCA_050697255.1 Solirubrobacterales bacterium | reverse complement strand
GCTCGGCGTATGCCTGGGCCACCAGGCGATGGCGGAGGCGTTCGGCGGACGGGTGAGCGTCGGTGAACCCGTCCACGGCAAGACCGCCGAGGTCACCCACGACGGGCGCTCGATCTTCGCCGGCGTGAACAGCCCGGTCACGGCCGGCCGCTACCACTCCCTGGTCGTGGAGCCGGAGCTCCCGGAGGAGCTGGAGCTGTCGGCCGAGTCCGGCGGCACCGTGATGGCGATCCGGCACCGCTCGCTGCCCGCGGAGGGGGTGCAGTTCCACCCCGAGTCCGTGCTGACCGGCGCGGGCAAGCGCATCCTCGCCAACTTCCTCGAGGGCGGCGGAAGGTGACGCCGCGCCGCGCGCGAATCGATCGCTGATGCCGAACGAGGTCCTGACCCGCGCGATAGACGCGGTCGCCTCCGGCACCGACCTGAGCGCCGCGCAGGCGCAGGAGGTGCTGGCCGAGATCATGGCGGGCGAGGTGGGGGAGGCCCAGACGGCCGGCTTCCTGATCGCGCTGCGCGCCAAGGGCGAGACGGTGGACGAGCTGACGGGCCTGGCGCGGACGATGCGCGAGCTCGCCGTCCCGGTCGACGCGGGCCGCGCAGAGCTGCTCGACACGGCCGGCACGGGCGGTGGCGTGCTCACCTTCAACGTCTCCACGACGGCCGCGTTCGTGGCGGCCGGGGCCGGATGCTGCGTCGCCAAGCACGGCAACCGCTCGGCCACGAGCAGGTCGGGCTCCGCCGACCTGCTGGAGGCGCTGGGCGCCCGGATCGACGTGGACGCCGCCGGCGTCGCCCGGTGCATCGAGGAGGTCGGCTTCGGCTTCATGTTCGCGCCGGCGCATCATCAGGCTACGCGCCACGTCGTGCCCGTGCGGAAGGAGCTCGGCGTGCGCACGATCTTCAACTTCCTCGGCCCGCTCACGAACCCGGCCGGCGCCACGCGCCAGCTGATCGGCGTCGCCGACCCTGCCTTCCTGGAGCTGATCGCCGGCGCGCTCGAGCGGCTGGGCGCCCACCATGCGCTGGTCGTGTCCTCCAGCGACGGCCTCGACGAGCTGTCGGTCAGCGCCGAGACGCGCGTCGTCGAGGTGCGCGGCGACGGCACCCGTTCCTATACGGTCTCGCCGGAGGACGTGGGGCTCGAGCGCGCCGACCATGCCGATCTGCGTGGTGGTGAGCCCGAGGAGAACGCCGCGATCGCGCGCGCCATCCTCGAAGGCGAGCCGGGCCCGCGCCGCGCGCTGGTCGCGTTCAACGCCGGCGCCGCGCTGATGGTCGCCGGCAGGGCGGCAAGCCTCGAGGAGGGGGTACGCCTCGCCGAGCAGACCCTAGACTCGGGGGCGGCGCTGCAGTCGATGGAGAGCTTCGTGTCCAAGACCCGCGAGCTGGCCCCGGAGGAGGTCGGTGAGCGCGCTCGCTGAGCTGACTCGTTCCGCGCGCGCCCAGGTGGACAGGCGCCGCGAGCAGGTCTCGCTCGAGGAGCTCGAGCGGGTCATCTCCGCGCGCCGCGACAGCCGTCCCTTCAACGAGGCGCTGGCGGCGCCGGGCATCTCGGTGATCGCCGAATACAAGCGCCGCTCCCCGTCGGTGGGGGACCTTCCACGCGGAGCGGACCCGGTGGAGGACGTCGTGCGTGCCTACGAGCGCGGGGGCGCCGCCGCCCTGTCGATCCTCACCGAGAGCGAGCACTTCGGGGGGTCGATCGCCGACCTGCGCGCCGCGCGGGCGGTCACGGACCTGCCGATCCTGCGCAAGGACTTCACCGTCGACCGTTACCAGCTCTACGAGGCGGCGGCGGTGCAGGCCGACGCCGTGCTGCTGATCGTCGCGGCGCTCGAGGTCGAGGAGCTCGAGGCCCTGCATGCCGAGGCGCGGGAGCTGGACCTGGACGTGCTGGTCGAGGTGCACGACCGCGATGAGCTCGAGGTGGCGCTCGAACGGCTGGACGCCGACGTGATCGGGATCAACAACCGCGACCTGACGGACTTCTCCGTCGACCTGAACCGCACGTTCGAGCTGCTCGCCGACGTCCCGGCGGGCAAGACCGTCGTCTCCGAGAGCGGCATCTCCTCGCGCGCCCAGGTCGAGGACCTCGAACAGGTCGGGGTGGACGCGGTCCTGATCGGGGAGATCCTGATGCGCTCCGAGGACCCGCAGGCCGCCTGTCGCGAGCTGGCGGGAGCCGAGGAGGCCACGACCGCCTGACGCCGGTTCGAGGGTTGCGCCGGGGCCGCCGAAGTCCTAACGCAAGTGAGGCCACTATGACGACATATCCACCTCGCCCCCCGCTGTCCGACCGCCTCACCGGCGCCGCCCGCAACCCCTTCGTCGCGGGGCTCCTGGGTGGGCTCGTGGTCCTGGTCTTCGGCGTGATCGCGGTCGCGGCCGGGTGGGTCGGCGACGAGAAGACGACCGTGGTGCAGGCCCCGGTCTCCTCGACGGTCGGCAACGCCGGTGAGGGCCAGGGCCTGACCGTGAACGAGATCTACAGGCGCGACGGCCCGGGCGTGGTGTTCATCAGCGCCGAGGTGACTCGCCGGGAGGAGTCGCCGTTCGGGTTCCCGCAGGAGCAGCGCGGGCAGGCGACCGGCTCCGGCTTCGTGATCGACGAAGACGGGCACGTGCTCACGAACGCGCACGTCGTGGAGGGCGCGAGCAAGATCGAGGTCAAGTTCAGCGACGAGAACACGGTCGACGCGCGCCTGCTCGGCCGCGATTCGAGCACGGATGTGGCACTGCTGAAGGTCAGCGCGAACAGGAAGCTCCTGAAGCCGCTCGCGCTCGGTGACTCATCGAAGGTCGAGGTCGGCGCCGCGGTGGTCGCGATCGGCAACCCGTTCGGGCTCGACCGCACCGTCACCACCGGCATCGTGAGCGCGCTCCAGCGCAAGCTCGAGGCTCCGGACGGCTTCACGATCAGCAACGTGATCCAGACGGACGCCGCGATCAACCCGGGCAACTCGGGCGGTCCGCTGCTCGACAGCCTCGGCCGCGTGATCGGCATCAACTCCCAGATCGCCACGGGCGCCGCCGGCGGAGGCTCGATCGGCATCGGGTTCGCGGTCCCGATCAACACGGCCAAGGAGGTCTCGGACCAGCTGCGGGAGAAGGGCAGGGTCGAGCACGCGTTCCTGGGCATCACCGGGCTTTCGATCACGAGGTCGATGGCCGAGAACCTGAACCTGCCCACCGACGCGGGGGTGCTGGTCCAGCAGGCGACGGGACCGGCGGCCAGGGCGGGCGTCAAGGGCGGCGACACCCAGGTGTCGCTGGGCGGCGCGACCCTCCAGCTGGGCGGCGATGTGCTGGTGATGATCGACGGCCAGCCCGTGAAATCGATGGATGACGTGATCCGGGTCGTGGATTCGAAGAAGCCCGGAGACGAGGTGACCCTCGAGCTGCGCCGCGGCGAGCAGAAGCGGACCGTGAAGGTGAAGCTGGGCAACCGCCCGGCCCAGTCCGGGCTTCAGGACCAGGGCGGCCAGCAGACCCCGCCCTAGGCGCGCTCTACGATTGAGCGCATGGCGGCGAAGGTCAAGATCTGCGGGCTCACGCGGTTCGAGGACGCGCGGCTGGCGGTCGAGAGCGGGGCGTGGGCGATCGGCATGGTCTTCCACCCCGACAGCCCGCGCCACGTCGACGTGGAGCAGGCGGCCGAGATCGCAACCGCGTTCCGCCGCCGCTGCGAGGTCGTGGGCGTGTTCGTCAACTCGCCGCTCGACGACGTGCTGCAGACGCTCGGCAGCGTTCCACTCACGACGCTCCAGCTGCACGGCGACGAGGGCCCGTCCTACTGTGCCGAGGCGGGGCGCCGCACCGGTCTGAAGGTGATCAAGGCGGTGCGCGCGAAGGACGCGCAGGCGGTGCGCGCCCTGTCGGCCTTCCACACCGACTTCCACATGATCGACGCCTACGTGCCCGGCGCCTACGGTGGCACCGGCGAGGGATTCGACTGGGAGCTGGCGGCGGCGCACACCGGTGACGTCCCGCTCGTCCTCTCCGGCGGGCTGACCGCCGAAAAGGTCGGCGAAGCGCTCGCCGTGGTGCGGCCGTATGCCGTCGACGTCGCCAGCGGGGTGGAGGCTTCGCCCGGCGTGAAGGACTCCTACCGCATGCAGGCCTTCTTCGAGGCGGTCAGGAGCGCCGCCACCGCGCCCCAGGGCTGATGGCCACCGACGTCGAGCAGCGCTTCGGCCGCTACGGCGGCCGCTACGTGCCCGAGACGCTGATGCCGGCGCTCGCTCAGCTCGAGCGGGCGTGGGCGGAGGCGCGCGACGACGCGGCCTTCCGCAAGCGCCTGGACGGGCTGCTGGAGCGCTACGTGGGCCGCCCGACCCCGCTCTACCCGGCCGAGCGCCTGTCGGAGCGAGTCGGCGCGCCCGTGTACCTGAAGCGCGAGGACCTCCTCCACACGGGAGCCCACAAGATCAACAACGCGCTGGGCCAAGCTCTCCTGGCCCAGCGGTTGGGCAAAGCACGGATCGTCGCGGAGACAGGCGCGGGGCAGCACGGGGTTGCGACCGCCACGGCGTGCGCGCTGCTGGGGCTCGAGTGCGTCGTGTTCATGGGCACGGAGGACATGCGGCGCCAGCGGCCGAACGTCGAGCGGATGCGCCTGCTCGGCGCGACGGTGGAGCCGGTCGAGGCCGGCGCGCGGACGCTCAAGGAGGCCGTCAGCGCGGCGATCCGCGACTGGGTCACGAACGTCGAGACGACGCACTACGTGATCGGGTCCGCGGTCGGACCGGCCCCGTACCCGGCGCTGGTGCGGGACCTCCAGCGGGTGATCGGCGACGAGGCGCGCGCACAGGCGGTCGAGCTAACAGGCAGCCTGCCCCGGCGGGTCGTGGCCTGCGTGGGAGGCGGCAGCAACTCGATCGGGACGTTCTGCGCCTTCCTCGCGGACGATGCCGTGGACCTGGTGGGGATCGAGGCCGGCGGCGAGGGCCTCGATGCGCGCCACGGCGCATCGCTCGGTGCGGGGCGCGAGGGCGTCCTGCACGGCGCGCTGTCTTCGGTGCTCCAGGACGAGGACGGCCAGATCCTCGAGGCGCACTCGGTCTCGGCCGGGCTCGACTATCCCGGCGTGGGCCCGGAGCACGCCTTCCTGCGCGACAGCGGCAGGGTGCACTACGACTCCGTGACCGACGCCGAGGCGCTGGCCGCGTTCCGTGAGCTGTCGCGGCTGGAGGGCATCATCCCGGCCCTCGAGCCCGCCCACGCGATCGCGTGGGTCCTGCGCGAGCCCGCGCCGGACGGGGGGTTCACCCTCGTCACGCTGAGCGGGCGCGGTGACAAGG
>JBOGZM010000142.1:0-5253 GCA_050697255.1 Solirubrobacterales bacterium | reverse complement strand
TGATCTTCTGGATGTTCCAGAACCCCCCCGACCTCCTGTTCAGCGTGATCAAGGGGATGTCGATGGCGACCGCGATCGTGGCGGTCGGCTGCTACTACGGCTACACCGCCTCGGGCGGCCCCGTGGGCGTCGGCCAGGCGACCGCCAAGTCGATGATCTTGAACATGGTGCTCGTGCACCTGATCGGCATGATGGGCTCCCAGATCTTCTGGGGGGCGAACCCGCGGGCGCCGATCGGGGGATAGCCCCCGCCTACAGGTCGTAGGCCTTCGCCAGCTCCGGGTCCTTCTTCGCCAGCAGCTCGGCCAGCGACACCATCACCTTGCACTGCTTCCAGGTCGCGTCGTCCTGCATCTTGCCGTCGATCATGTGGACTCCGCGCCCGTCCGGGATCGCCTCCAGCACCTTCTTCGCGAACTTGACCTCATCGGGCGGCGGGCTGAAGACCTTCTTCGCGATGTCGATCTGCACCGGATGCAGCGACCACGCGCCCACGCAGCCGAGCAGGAAGGCTGCCCGGAACTGCGTCTCGCAGCCCTCGACGTCCTTGATGTCGCCGTAGGGGCCGTAGAACGGCAGGATCCCGGCGGATGTGCAGGCGTCCACCATGCGCGCGATCGAGTAGTGCCACGGGTCCTGCTGGGCGGTCGCGCGCGGCTTGTCCGGGTTCTCCGGATCGGGATCCTCGATCACCCGGTAGCCGGGGTGCCCGCCGCCGACACGGGTCGTCTTCATCCGCCGTGAGGCGGCGAGGTCGGCCGGCCCGAAGCTCATGCCCTGCATGCGCGGGCTGGCGGTGGCAATCTCCTCCAGGTTCACGACTCCCTGCGCCGTCTCGAGGATCGCGTGCACGAGCAGCGGCTTCTGGAGGCCGGCCTTCGCCTCCAGCTGGGCCAGCAGACGGTCCACGTAGTGGATGTCCCAGGGGCCCTCGACCTTCGGGATCATGATCACGTCGAGCTTGCCGCCGATCTCGGTGACGAGCGTGGTCAGGTCGTCCAGGGCCCAGGGGCTGTCGAGCGCGTTCACCCGGGTCCAGAGCTGGGTGCCGCCGAAGTCGACCTCCCTCCCGACGCGGACGAGGCCCTCCCGGGCGGCGACCTTGCGGTCGACGGGAACCGCGTCCTCGAGGTTGCCGAGCAGGATGTCGGCCTGCTTCGCCATGTCGGGGACCTTCGCCGCCATCTTCTCGTTCGAGGCGTCGAAGAAGTGGATCATCCGCGAGGGCGGAAACGGGATCTCGGTGACAGGGTCGGGCGCGCCGACGGCGAGGGGCTTGAAGAAGTCGCGCGGGTTTCTCATGGGCGGCGAAGGATATCCTTCGAGGCTGCAAACCGATTAGGGAGTCAACGCGATGGCCGTAGCCCCAGAGCTTCTGGACAGGACCGACGAGCAGCGCGCGATCACCGAGATGGTGCGCCAGTTCGTCGACGAGCAGATCATTCCCCAGGCCGAGCACTACGACCACGAGGACGAGTTTCCCGAGCCGATCGTGGAGCAGATGAAGGAGCTGAGCCTGTTCGGGGTCACGATCCCCGAGGAGTACGGCGGGATGGGGCTCGACCTCACCACCTACGCGATGATCGTCGAGGAGCTGTCGCGCGGCTGGATCTCGATCTCGGGCGTCGTCAACACGCACTTCATCGGTTCCTACCTGCTGATGAAATTCGGCACCGGCGAGCAGAAGGAGCACTTCCTGCCCAAGATGGCGACCGGTGAGCTGCGGGCCGCGTTCTCGCTGTCGGAGCCCGAGGTCGGCTCCGACGTGCAGGGGATCAAGGCGACCGCCACCAAGGACGGGGACGCCTGGGTCCTGAACGGCCAGAAGATGTGGGTCACGAACGGACTGCTCTCGGGGGTCGTGTTCGTGCTGATGAAGAACGACACGAAGGCCGACCCGCCCTACAAGGGCATGACCTGCTTCATCACCGAGAAGGAGGCCGGGGCGTCGGAGAACACGGGCGCCTACGCCGGGCTCGTGATCCCGCCCAAGATCAAGAAGATGGGCTACAAGGGCGTCGAGTCCACGGAGCTCGTCTACGACGGCTACCGCTGCTCGCCCGACCGCATCCTCGGCGGGGAGGAGGCCGGCCTCGGCCAGGGCTTCCGCCAGATGATGGACGCGCTCGAGGTCGGCCGCGTGAACGTCGCCGCGCGCGGGGTCGGGATCGCGCAGCGGGCGCTCGAGCTGGCGCTGCGCTACTCGCAGGAGCGCAAGACCTTCGGAAAGCCGATCGCCCAGCACCAGGCGATCCAGTTCAAGCTCGCCGACATGGCGACCAAGGTCGAGGCGGCCCGCCTGCTCACCTTCAAGGCCGCGCGGATGAAGGACGCCGGCCAGCGCTCCGACGTCGAGGCCGGCATGGCGAAGCTGTACGCCTCCGAGGCCGGCAAGGAGGTCGTCGAGGACGCTTTCCGCATCCACGGCGGCTACGGCTACTCCAAGGAGTACGAGATCGAGCGCCTCTACCGCGACGCCCCGCTGCTCCTGATCGGCGAGGGCACCTCCGAGATCCAGCGCATGGTGATCGGCAAGAAGCTGCTCGAGCGCCACAAGATCTAGCGGCCGCACGGAACCGCCCGGGCTGCCGCGGTGTGCTCGACCCGCGCTCGGATACCCTTCCGGCCGGTGTCGTCCGACACGCAGAAACTCATCGAGGAGGGCGCGCGCCGCTTGCTCGAGGAACTGCCCGCGCTGAGGCAGCTGAAGCTCGTGGTGCGCCTCGACCTGCGCGCCAAGCGGGATTCCCAGACGTGGCGGATCGAGTTCCCGCAGATCCACGTCCGCAAGGACCCGGCCGGCGACGCCAAGGTCACGGTGCTCGCGCCGCGCTCGCACTTCAACGAGCTGGCGAAGGACGGGCGGCTCCAGCACTGGCGCGACGCCTACCAGAACGGCTACGTGCGGGCCGCCGGGCAACCCGAGATCATCAAGCTGATCGGTAATGTGATCGAGCGTCACGAGAAGCGGCAGCAGGTCAGGAAGCGCAAGCTCTAGCCCGCCGCTCGCACTCGCCGCGTGCCGCGCGGCCCCACAGAAAGGAGCATCAGACCACAGTGTCCGAGACGGATAAGCAGGGGACCACGTTCGATCAGGCCTCGCGTGAGGCGACCGGCGCTCGCCCGTACGGCCGCTATCTCGAGGACTTCGAGGAGGGCGCCACGTACAAGCACTGGCCCGCGAAGACGGTCACGGAGGCCGACGACCACCTCTTCTGCCTGATCACGATGAACCACCACCCGCTCCACATAAACGACGTGTACGCGTCCCAGTCCCAGCAGGAGCGGAACGTGGTGGTGGGCCCGCTGGTCTACTCCCTCGCGCTCGGCATGTCGGTCGGCGACATCTCCGGCAAGGCGATCGCGAACCTCGCCACCGAGGAGCTCAGCCATCCGAACCCGGTCTTCCACGGGGACACGCTCTTCGCGGAATCCGAGGTCCTCGAGGTGCGCCCATCGCAGTCCAAGCCGGATCGCGGCATCGTGAAGGTGCGCACCGACGTCTTCAACCAGCGCAACGAGCTGGTCGCCACCTTTCGCCGCGCGGTGCTGATCCCCAAGCGCCCGGCCTGAGCGAGCCGGGGGCGATCCCGATCCCGGCGGCGACGCCATTAGGGCAGAATCCACGAATTGACACGACGTTAGGAGTTGAGCAGGCTTGACCGAGACCGAGACGACCGCGGCAACGCAGCAGGATGCGTCGACCACCCACGCCGGGCTGAAGGCATGGGTCGAGGAGGTTGCGGCGCTCACGCAGCCGAGCTCGATCCACTGGTGTGACGGGTCGGCGGAGGAGTACGACTCCCTCTGCCGCCTCCTGGTCGCACACGGCACGTTCGAGACCCTGTCCGACGCCAAGCGGCCGAACTCGTACCTGGCGCGCTCCGACCCCGGGGACGTCGCGCGGGTGGAGGACCGCACGTTCATCTGCTGTGAGAACGAGTCCGACGCGGGCCCGACCAACAACTGGCGCGACCCCGACGAGATGCGCGAGACCCTGAAGGGTTTGTTCCAGGGCTCGATGCAGGGCCGCACGATGTACGTGGTGCCGTTCTCGATGGGGCCGCTGGGGTCGCCGATCGCGCACATCGGCGTACAGCTGACGGACTCCGCATACGTGGCGGTCAGCATGCGGATCATGACCCGCATGGGCAAGGGAGCACTCGACGTGCTGGGAGACGACGGCGAGTTCGTGCCGTGTCTGCACTCGGTCGGCTATCCGCTCACCGAGGGTCGCGACGACGTGCCCTGGCCCTGCGACGAGACCAACAAGTACATCGTGCATTTCCCGGAGAGCCGCCAGATCTGGTCCTACGGCTCGGGCTACGGCGGCAATGCGCTGCTGGGCAAGAAGTGCCTCGCGCTGCGCATCGCGTCCGTGATGGCCCGTGACGAGGGCTGGATGGCCGAGCACATGCTGATCCTGAAGCTGACCTCACCGGAGGGGGTGACGAAGTACGTCACCGGCGCGTTCCCGTCGGCGTGCGGCAAGACGAACCTCGCGATGCTGATCCCGACGCTGCCCGGCTGGAAGGTGGAGACGGTCGGCGACGACATCGCCTGGATGAAGTGGGGGCCGGACGGGCGTCTCCACGCGATCAACCCCGAGACCGGCTTCTTCGGCGTCGCACCCGGCACCGGCGACCGGACCAACCCGAACGCGATGGCAACCGTGCGCGCCAACTCGATCTTCACGAACTGCGCGAAGACCGACGAGGGCGACGTGTGGTGGGAGGGCATGACGCCGGACCCGCCCCCGCACGCGATCGACTGGCGCGGCAACGACTGGACGCCCGACTCGGAGACACCCGCGGCGCACCCGAACGCGCGCTTCACGACGCCCGCCGCCCAGTGCCCGTCGATCGCGGACGAGTGGGAGGACCCGGCGGGCGTGCCGATCGACGCGATCCTGTTCGGCGGCCGGCGCGCAACGGTGGTGCCGCTGGTGCGCGAGGCGTTCGACTGGGAGCACGGCGTGTTCATGGGCTCGATCATGTCCTCGGAGACCACGGCTGCCGCGGCCGGGGCGGTGGGCGCACTGCGTTACGACCCGTTCGCGATGCTGCCGTTCTGCGGCTACCACATGGCGGACTACTTCGGCCACTGGCTGCGGGTCGGGCGCCTCCCTGCCGATGCGCAGCCAGTACCCGAAGTAGTCCGCCATGTGGTAGCCGCAGAACGGCAGCATCGCGAACGGGTCGTAACGCAGTGCGCCCACCGCCCCGGCCGCGGCAGCCGTGGTCTCCGAGGACA
>JBOGZM010000141.1:0-4090 GCA_050697255.1 Solirubrobacterales bacterium | reverse complement strand
TGGTCTCAGCACCGCCGTCCTCGCCCGGCACGACGCCCTCAGGGCCTGTCGCCCCGGTCGCCCCTGTCGCCCCCGTCGCACCCGATGTTGACGCTTCGGCGCCGGTCGCGGGCGGCACCTCCTGCTCGGCGTCCTCGACCAGCTCGGGAGTCACCCCCTCGAGCGAGGCGCCTCCGCTGGGGTTGACGGCCTCCTGAGCCGGAGCGGCGGCCGGGGCGGTTATCGCAGCCGGGCGCTCCGGGTGCGTCACGACGCGCTTGGCTTCCACGGCCCCACCGGCGAGTATCGCGGTCACGGCAACGCCCGCGACCGCCTTCGACGCCACCGCACCGATGCCCGCGCCCGTAACGACGCCGGCGCTCGTAGCGACTCCGGCGCCGGTCGCGACCCCGGCGCTCGTCGCAACCCCGGCGCCCGTCGCAACCCCGGCTCCGGTCGCCACGCCCGTCGCGGTGCAGGCACCGGCGGCTCCGCCTGCGGCCGCCGCACCTCCGCCGCCACCCGCAACCGCGGCGCCGCCGAGCTTCACCAGCGCGAGCTTCTTCAGGATCATCAGCGGGCCGATCGGGAACGCCAGCGCCATCGCGGTGTTGGTCCTGCGCAGCTGGGAACGGAACGCGCCGCACATCTCGCACTCGCGCACGTGGCGGCGGACCGGCGGGCTTGCCTTCTTGAGCCCCTCGGCGACCTCGGCAAGCTCGCGCCGCACGTCGTCACACGACAGCTGGCGCGACTCTGCCGCTTCCGCCAGCGACATCCGGGCGCGCACGAGCAGCGACTTGACGCTCGGAATCGTGGTCTCCATCGCCTCCGCGATCTGGTCGTACGACAGCGCGTCGATCTCGCGCAGCAGCAGGGCCGTGCGCTGGGACTCCGGCAGCTTCTGGACGTCCTGGAGCAGATCGCGCACGTCGGCCCGCTTGTGGACGATGTCGGCCGCCGTCACCCCATGGCCGTAGACGCGGTCGTCCATGGTGTCCGTGCCGTCCGCCGTCGGGCGGCGCAGGTGGTTGAGACAGCGGTTGCGCGCGATCCGGTAGAGCCACGGCCGCACGTTGATCTCGCGCTCGTCGGCGAGGATCGCGTTGTACGCCGCTGCGAACACCTCCTGCAGCACGTCCTCGGCGTCCTCCTTCGACCCCAGCATGTGGCGGCAAAAACCCTGGAGGCGGGTCCGGTAGCGGCCGAAGAGGATGTCGAAGGCGGCGCCGTTCCCGCTCCGCAGGACGCCGATCAGGCGCTCGTCCGATTGCAGGCGAAGCAGCGGCGACTTGCCGCCGAGGAGCCCCGCGCGGGTGCTGGGAGTGGGGGTGGTGGTGGCGCTCACGATCGCAAAAAGGCCTGGAAAGGCCCGGGCACCGACCGAAACACCGTAGCAATGGGCAAGTTGCGTTTGGTTGAGTTCATGTTGAGCTTGCCCCCGCGGATCGCGCCGTCCGGCGAGGTGGGCGGTGTGGCGCGACGAATACCGCCCACCCCGATGACGCCCAGCCCGCTGGCTAGAGTTGATCCCGCGCCCGGGTGCTGGAAATGGCTAGACAGGGCGGGCTTAAAACCCGCTGTCCTTCGGGGCGTGTGGGTTCAAATCCCACCCCGGGCACTGGCGCCACGGGGTGATGCCGCGGCTAACCCGCGTCGGCCGCCCGCTCCAGCTGCGCCCGCACGTCGCCCGTGACCGGGTTCGCGTGGCCGGGCCAGACCGTCGCCGGCTCCATCGCGGCCAGCTTGCGCAGGCTGGCAATCGCCTGCTCGGTGTCGTGGTTGAAGGCCCTGTGGGGCACGCGCGGCGCGCCCTTGAACCCGGTTTGCGGGTCGAGCGTGTAGAGCGTGTCGCTCACGAGCGCCAGCCGGTCCGACTCGCGCCACAGGCCGATCATGCCCGGGGCGTGGCCCGGGAAGGTGACCACCTCGAACCCGGCGATGTCGTCCCCCTCCGAGACGGTGCCCTCGACCTGCACCGGCCCGCCGTCCCAGCTGCGCAGGAAGCGCGGCATCGCGGCGCGCGCATACCAGTCGAGCTTCGAGAAGTCGAAGTAGTGCTCGCCGCCGTCGCCCTGCGTCTCCTCGACCTCGGCGGGGTGGCAGAAGACCGGCGCACCCAGGCCGGGGGCAGCCCCGCGATGGTCCGGGTGCCCGTGGCCCAGCACGATCCGCTTGATGCCCCCGAGCCCGGCGGCCGCGGAGGCGATGCCGTTCTTCATCGCTCTGATGCCGGCGTCGAAGACCGTCACCTGGCCCTCGTCCTGGATCAGGAACACGTTCATAACCTTTGAAGGGAAGCCGCCCTGCACGAGCCACACGCCGTCGGCGACCTGGCGAAAGTTCGGCTTGAAGAGCGACCCCAGCAGCCTCGTGCGGACGTTGAAGGCGCCCGCCATGCGCTGCTCCATCTTGCTGTCTGCCGGCGGCAGCAGCCCGACCGCGCGTGCGAACTGGCCGCTGTCGTAGTAGGCGTCGTTGTGCTGGATCTTCCCGTCCTCGACCGTCAGCAGGTCGATGCCCTCGAGCTCGATCCGCGAGCCGGTCGGCTCGATGCCCTCGAACGGGCCGCCGCAGAACGTGCCGGTCGCCCGCCACCGCACGGCGGCCTGGTTGCGGGCGGCCACGACGTCCAGCACCTCGAAGCGCATGTCCGGCATCGCGGTGAAGGTGTGCGTGAAGAAGGAGCGCAGCTCGTCGGGAGCGCGGAGGTCGCGGTTCAGCGGAGCCAGGCGGTCGATGCCGCCCGGGGCCCAGCAGGCGGCCATCGCGTCGACGTCGCGGGCAGCGACGGCGTCGAAGTAGGCGCGGGCGACCTTGCCCGGTCCCGCCACCCGTGTTTTCTGCTCGCCGGTACGCCCGGCGTCCTCGGCGCTCACCTCGGTCCCCCCTGCGTCGGTCCCGGTCCTCTCGGCGGCATCTGACATGGCTCCTCCTTCTTCTGTGGCTGGGGTCCCACGGCCCCGCGCGGCGGAGCATAGCCAGCCCGGCTTCCGGCCGCCGATTCAGCTACATTTCCGCGCCGCGATGACGGCTGCCGTGTTCGGAGACACCCTGTTCGACGTGCTGAAGTCCGTCCACGTGCTGTGTGCGGCGCTGTGGGTGGGCGGCGGCTTCGTGCTCAACGTGGCGATCAACCTCGCGTCTTCGCGCGCGACCCTGCCCGTCAGTCGACCTTCCTGCGCACCACCGAGGTCATCGGGCAGCGGATCTTCACCCCGCTGGCGCTGGTCGTGGTGGCGGTCGGCGTCTGGATGGTGCTGCGGTACGACAACGTGTACGACTTCGGCGACTTCTGGGTCTCTTACGGCCTCGGCTTCCTCGGTCCGCGCTCGACGAAGCTCGCGCAGCAGATCGACTCCGGGACGGACCAGGACACGATCCGGCGGACCTCCGTGCCGCTCCGTCTGGTCGCCGCCGTGGACTCGCTGCTGCTCTGGTCCGTGGTCGTGATCATGGTCGTCAGGCCGATCTGAGCTCGAGCGCCACCGAGCCCAGGCGGTCGATCTCCAGCGCGACACGCCCGTCACCCTCAAGCGGGACGGCGGTCACCAGGGAGCCCGCGATGATCACGTCGCCGGCGCGCAGCATCTCGCCGACCGCCTCCAGGTAGCCGTTCACGAGGCGCACGACCGCGGCGGGATCGAACGCTGCCTGTGCCACGTCGATCGTCGTCTCTCCGCCACCGTCGCGCGTCATGCGCGCGGTCAGCCCGGCCAGGTCGGTGATCCCTGTGATGGGTGGCCCGAGCGCGGCGGCGCGGTGAAAGACGTTGCGCTCCAGGATCGCGCCCAGGTCCTCGAGCGGCATGTCGACGTCGATCACCTCGAGCGCCGCGCCGAGCGCCGCGATCTCGCCGCCCTCCCCCACGTGGACGGCGACCTCGGGCTCGATCGCGGGCCTGGTGGTGCCGGCCAGCGAGTGCTTGCTGCCGTCCGGCACGACGGTCGCCGAGGTCAGGTATCCGATCACCGGGGCGTCGATGCCGAGCGCCCGCTGCACCCGCGGGTCGTTGAGCGCGATCTTCCAGCCCGCACGGCGCTCACCGGCGGCGAGCCGCTCGCGCAGGCGGGCGGCCTGGGCCTCGAGCCCGCGCAGCACGCCCGGGCTC
>JBOGZM010000140.1:0-6819 GCA_050697255.1 Solirubrobacterales bacterium | reverse complement strand
GGCCCCATTCGAGGTGCACCTGGTGGGGCTGGGAAAGCCGGGCAGCGAGGAGCACCAGCTGGCCGAGCGGCTGTACGGCGAGCTGCTCGAGGCCGGCGTCGACGTCCTCCACGACGACCGCGACGCGCGCCCCGGCGAGAAGCTGGTCGAGGCGGAGCTGGTGGGATGCCCCCTGCGCGTCGTGGCCGGGCGCCGGAGCCTCGAGGCCGGGGAGCTGGAGGTGCAGGTGCGCCGCGGGACCGAGCAGCGGACCGTGCCGATCGACGGCGCGGCGCAGGCGCTCTCCGCGCTGCTCGACGAGCTGCCGTGACGGGCAGGGCCGGCGGGATGCGGCGGCTGCTGGGCCTGCGCCGCGGGGACCCGGAGCCGGTCGCGACCCGCGCCGGGCAGCCGCTGCACCCGCTCACCCTCCCGAACCTGATCGGGTTCGCCCGGATCGCGCTGCTGGGAGTCTTCGCCGCCGTCGCGTTCTCGTCCGACGACGGCCGCGAGCCGCTGTCGACGACGTGCTTCGCGATCGCGGCGGGCTCGGACTACCTGGACGGGATGGTCGCGCGCGTGACCGGCCAGTACAGCCGCCTGGGGGCGCTGATGGACCCGTTCATCGACCGGCTCGTGGTGATCGTCGGCGTGGCGGTGGTGTGGCACTTCGAGTTGCTGCCGCGCTGGGCGCTGGCCGTGCTGCTGGCGCGGGAGGCGTTGATGCTGGTGCTCGTGCTGGGTGCCCTGCGCCTCGGACTCGACCTGCACATCAACTGGCTCGGCCGCATCTCCGTGTGGTTCACGATGGGCGCCGTGGGAGCGGCGCTGCTCGGCTGGGACGGCGTCAAGGAACCGTTCCTGTACATCGGTCTGACCGGATCGCTGGCCGCCAGCGCACAGTACGTGCGTGAGGGCGTGCACGAGCTTCGGCGCCCGTAACCACCTGCGAGAATCCCCCGCGTGAAGGCCGTGGTGATGGCAGGCGGGGAGGGCACACGGCTCCGACCGCTCACATCCAACCAACCGAAGCCGATGGTGCCGGTGGCCGGCAAGCCCTGCATGGAGCACATCGTCGAGCTGGTGCGCCGGCACGGGATCACGACCGCGGTCGCGACGCTCGCGTACATGCCGCAGGTGATCAGCGGCTACTTCGGCGAGGGATCGCACCTCGGCGTCGAGCTGGACTACTCCGTCGAGGAGGTGCCGGCCGGGACGGCGGGCAGCGTGAAGCTGCTCGAGCACTACCTGGACGACACCTTCCTGGTGGTGAGCGGCGATGCGCTCACCGACATGGACCTCAGCTCGCTGATCGAGTTCCACCGCCACAAGGGCGCCGTCGCGACGCTGGCGCTGAAGCGCGTCCCCGACCCGCTCGAGTTCGGCGTGGTGATCACCGCCGAGGACGGCCGGATCGAGCGCTTCCTGGAGAAGCCGACGTGGGGCGAGGTCTTCTCGGACACGATCAACACCGGGATCTACGTGCTCGAGCCCGAGGTTCTTGCCGAGGTCCCCGACGACGCCCCCTTTGACTTCTCCAAGGAGCTGTTCCCGCGCCTGCTGGAGGCCGGCGCACCGCTGTACGGGTTCGTCGCCGACGGCTACTGGCAGGACATCGGGAACCTGATCCAGTACCAGGAGGCCAATCGCGACGCCCTCGACGGCAAGGTGAAGCTGGAGATGCCCGGAGTGCGGCTGCGCGAGAACGTATGGGTGGGGGAGGGCTCGCTGATCGAGCAGGTGGAGCGCATCGAGGGCCCGGCCGTGATCGGGAACTACTGCTCTATCGACGAGACCGCGACGATCGGCCGCTACACCGTGCTCGGCAACAACGTGATCGTGAAGGAGCAGTCCGAGATCGAGTTCTCGGTGATCGATGCGAACTCCTATCTGGGCCCGCGAACGCAGGTGCGGGGGGCGCTGGTCGGCAAGAACTGCGAGATCAGAGCGCACGCCACGGTGTCCGAGGGCGCGGTGATCGGCGACGAGTGCTCGATCGGCGAGCAGTCCACGATCGCGCCACACGTGCGCGTGTACCCGTTCAAGGCGGTCGAGACCGGCGCGCACGTGCAGCGCTCGTTGATCTGGCAGCCGCGCGGCACCCAGACGCTGTTCACCGACGAGGGTGTGACCGGGATCGTGAACGTCGACGTGACGCCCGAGACGGCGACGCGGCTTGCCATGGCGTACGGCACCACGCTGTCCCGGGGCGACAAGGTGGTCGCCAGCCGTGACGCTCACCCGGCGTCGCGCATGATCAAGCGGGCGATGATCGCGGGCCTGGTCGCGACCGGCGTGTCGGCCGAGGACCTGCGTGTCTCGAACAGCGCCGTGACCCGGTTCGAGGTCAAGAACAGCGCCGCGCCCGGCGGCTTCCACGTGCAGATCTCCGATCGCGATCCCGAGCGCATCCAGATCATGTTCTTCGAGCAGAACGGGATCCTCGCCACGGACGAGACGCGCAAGGGGATCGAGAAGTACTTCAACCGCCAGGAGCTGCGCCGCGCGCTGCTGAACCAGCTCGGCGACCTCTCCTTCCCGCCACGCGTGAACGAGGCGTACATCAACGAGCTCGTGTCGCATCTCGACGTCGAGCGGATTCGCGCCGCGCGCTTCCGGATCGCGCTCGACTACGGCTACTCGGGCGCGGCGATGGTGATGCCGACGCTGCTGCGCTCGCTGCGTGTCGAATCGTTCTCGACGCACTCGTTCATCGACCCCGACGAGCAGGCGATCCTGGCCGCCGACCTGCCGGCCTTCACGTCGCAGACGGCGCGGCTCGTGGAGGCGATGGGCGCTCACGTGGGGGTGGTCCTCGACCGCGCCGCCGAGCGCATCGTGCTGATCGACGAGCAGGCGCGCGAGATCCCCGCCGACGCCGCGCTGCACCTGATGGTGGGGCTCGTCGCCAAGCACCGCCGCGGCCAGGGCCGGATCGTGATCCCCGCAAACGTGTCGCGCGTGGCCGAGCGGATCGCCGGTGCGTACGGCGTGCCCGTCGAGCGCGGCGGCATCACCCAGGCAGGTCTCATCCAGGCCGCCGCGGCCGGCGGGGTGATCTTCGCGGGCTCGCCCGACGGCGCATACATCTTCCCGGAGTTCCAGCCCGGCTTCGACGCCGTGATGAGCATCTCCAAGGTGCTCGAGCTGCTCGCCCTGGAGCGCAAGCCACTGTCGGAGCTGTGCGCGGAGGTGCCCGACTCCGCGCTGATCCACCAGCGCGCCCCCGTCCCCTGGAGCCTCAAGGGGCTCGCCATGCGCGAGCTGGGCGAGCGGGTGAAGGAGCACCGCGACGAGCAGGCGGACGGCATCCGGGTGGAGGAGAACGGGGGCTGGGCCCAACTCGTGCCCGATCCCGACGAGCCGCTGTTCCACATCTACGCCGAGGGGCCCACGGACGGCGAGTCCGCGGAGCTGGTGCAGCGCTACCGGGCGCTGCTGGACGAGGTGCTGGAAGGCGCGGAGAGCTAGGTCTTCCCATGATGGTCCGGTTTGGGGGTCCCCAGGCCCCCAAAGTGCACCATCGACCCGGATTCGGTGGCTACTCGCCTCCATGTCGCCGGCAGATACCCTCAACCTTTGGTTGACCCTTGCCGATCCCGCCCTATAATCCGGCCCGGTGGCGGTGGCACGATGCCGCTGCAACCGGCAGGCGATCTTGCACCCGGCGCGGCGCGCAAGGGTACGAGCGCTCAACGACCGATAAGGAGCCACATGGAGGACTCGTTTCCAGACCTCGGATCGCTCTCCGACGCGGAGCTGAAGGAGCTGATCCAGAAGCTCACGGAGGAGGAGGAGAAGGTCTCCTACACGCGGCGCATCCTGCACGGGAAGATCGACATCCTGCGGGCCGAGCTCGTCAACCGCCTGCGCAAGCGGCGTGAGGAGGGCGAGGCCGTGATCACGGGGGCCGACGTCCAGCAGCTCACTGACATCCTCGCCGGGCGTGCGCTCGGAGACGACCCGGGCGCGGGCCCCCAGAACTAGCAGGACCCGCTTCATGGAGGCCGCCGGAGCGTCCCTGCACTGCCCCGAGTGCGGGTTCATCAACAACGCGGGAGCCAACTTCTGCCAGAAGTGCGGGGCCCACCTGCCTGCCGAGGACCCCGAGCGCGACCAGACCACGATGACCTACCGGGTCGGGGAGACGGGCGAGCTGACTCCCGTGGACATCGAGGAGGTCACGGCGGAGGGTGGCGCGCTCGTGATCCGCTCGGGTGGGGGCCGCGCGGGAGAGAGCTTCTCGATCGAGGGTGACCGCATGACGATCGGGCGCAGTCCCGATGCGAGCGTGTTCCTCGACGACGTGACGGTGTCCAGGAACCACGCGCTGCTCGTGCGGCGCCGGGACGGCCTGTACATCGACGACCTCGGCTCGCTGAACGGCACCTACGTGAACCGGCGCCGCATCGAGTCCCACCGGCTCCAGAACGGAGACGAGCTGCAGGTCGGCAAGTACAAGCTGACGTACCTGGAGCGCTGACCGGCATGGAGGCGCACGCACAGGACCGGCCGCAGCGCGCACAGGGCTCGCCGTTCGGAGAGTCGCAGCGGCCGGAGCGCACGCGCAAGGCGATGACGATCGGGGCGGTGTGCGAGGTCCTGCGGCGCGAGTTTCCGGACATCTCGATCTCCAAGATCCGCTACCTGGAGGATCAGAAGCTGCTCTCGCCGCGTCGCACGGAGGGTGGATATCGCCTCTACTCGGCGGCAGACGTGACGCGGCTGCGCACGATTCTGCGCCTGCAGCGTGACGAGTTCCTGCCGCTCCGGGTGATCCGCCAGGAGCTGGCCGCGGGCCGCGGCGACGAGGGCGAGGACGCGGAGGGAGAGCAGCGCCGTCCGCGCCGGATCGCGGTGTCGACCCCTTCGGAGGACCGCCGCTCGCTCGATCAGCTTCTCGACCAGACCGGGGCGGACGAGCGCCTGGTGCGCGAGCTGGAGGAATACGGGGTCCTGGCCGCGCGCGGGCGCGGCGACAGGGGCTACGACCCGGTCGAGGTCGAGATCGTGCGCGTGGCGGCCGAGCTGGCCCGCTTCGGAGTCGCGCCCCGCAACATGCGCGTGCTGCGAACCTCGACGGACCGCGAGGCGGTGCTGATCGAGCAGGTCGTCGGCCCGTCGCTGCGCTCGCGCAACGGCGAGCGGCGCAAGGAGGCGGTGGACGCGCTCGAGAGCATGGCCGCGGTCGTGTCCCAGCTCAGGCACCTGATGCTGGTGCGCGACCTGCGCAAGCTGGTCCAGCGGCCGTAGATGCCGAAGGCGAAACGCAGCCGCGTGATCGCGGCCGGCCGCCGCTCCGTCTGGGAGGTGGTCTCCGATCCGTACCACCGCACGCGCTGGTGGCCGAAGGTCTCGCGAGTGGAAGACGTGCACGAAGGCGCGCAGGGATCGAGCTCCCGGTGGACCGACGTGCTGACGACCGCTGCGGGGAAGGGCGTGCGCGCCGAGTTCCGCTGTCTCTGGTCGCGTGACCTCGAGGGGTATGCGTGGGAGCAGCAGATCGAGGGGTCGCCGTTCGCGAAGGTCCTGAAGAGCTCCGTCACCTCAGTCGCGCTCGAGGACCGGGACGCCGGCACGTGCGTGACGATCGAAGCCGATCAGCGCCTGCGCGGCATGTCCCGGCTGGGCGGGTTCATGCTCAGGCGCGCAACCGCGGCCCAGCTCGACGAGGCGCTCTCGGGGCTGGAGCAGGCGGTCGGGGAGCGCAGCGCCCGTGGCTGACCTGACACCGATGCGGTGGTGGGGGTGGGGGAATCCCGCCCACCGGTCGGAGCTCCCGCCGGCGGCGCTCGCCGCGCTGCGCGCGGAGCTGGGAGCCCCCGACCGCACCGTTACTCCGGTGTCGCTCGAGGACGTGCGGATGGCGGAACCGGCGCTGCGGGACCGAGCCCTCAGGCGACTGCGGGATGCGGTCGGGGAGGAATGGGTGCGCCAGGACCGGCTCGCGCGGGTCACGCATGCGGCGGGGAAGGGCTACCCCGATCTCGTGCGGCTGCGCTCCGGAGCGGGCGAGAACGCGCCCGACGCGGTCGTCTTCCCCTCCGGCCGGGACGAGGTGCGCGCGGTGCTCGACGCCTGCGCCGACGAGCGGGTGGCCGTCGTGCCGTTCGGCGGGGGAACCAGCGTCGTGGGCGGGGTCGAGCCCCTGCGCGGCTCGATGGGCGCCGCGATCTCCCTCGACCTCGGCAGGATCGACCATGCGCAGCAGGTCGACACGCGCTCGCTGACCGCCGTGCTGGGAGCGGGTCTGCGGGGCCCAGCCGTGGAGGGCGCACTCGCGCCGCACGGGCTCACCCTCGGGCACTTTCCCCAGTCGTGGGAGTACGCGACGCTCGGTGGATGGGTCGCCACCCGGTCCGCGGGCCAGGCATCGACGGGGTACGGCAGCATCGAGAAGCTCGTCGCCGGGCTGCGCTGCGTCGCGCCCGCCGGCGAGATCCGGCTTCCGGCGATGCCGGCCACCGCGGCGGGGCCGGGGATGCGGCAGCTCCTGGTCGGCTCGGAGGGCGTGCTCGGGGTCATCACCGAGGCGACGGTGAGGGTGCGGCCGCGGCCCGCCTCGACCCACTACGAAGGCTGGATGTTCAGGCGCTTCGAGGACGGCGCGGAGGCGTTCCGGGCGCTGGAGCAGGGACACGTGATCCCCGACGTCGCAAGGCTCTCCGACGAGGCCGAGACGCGTCAGGCCCTGAGCCTCTCCGAGGGCGCCTCGCTGGCGCAACACGCAGGCCGCGCATACATCGGCGCGCGGGGCTACTCGGAGGGCTGCCTGGCGATCCTCGGTTTCGAGGGCACGCGCCGGGACGTGGACGTCCGTCGCGCCCGCGCGCGGCGCAT
>JBOGZM010000139.1:0-8446 GCA_050697255.1 Solirubrobacterales bacterium | reverse complement strand
GTCCAGCACCACGACGTCGTGGCCGAGGCGCTCGAGCTGCGTCGCTTCCTCCGTCAGCCAACCTTGCTCGTGCGGCTCGAGGGCCACCGCCAGGTCCCCCATCAGCTCGAGGTCGCAGTCGATCTCGTACTGGCCCAGCGCCACCACCGTCCGGTCGAAGTTCTGGCGCCCGAGCCGCTCGAGGAGCGGCATCTCGCGAGGAAAGCGCGACATGCCGTTTGCCACGCCGTGGGTGAGCGAGGAAGAGATGAACCCGCCGCTGCGGCCGGTGGCCCCGTGCGCGATGCCCTCCGCCTCGAGCAGCACCACCTCGCGCGCAGGCTCGATCTGCTTCGCTTGGAGAGCGGCCCACAGGCCGCTAAGCCCACCGCCCACTATCGCCAGGTCCGCCTCCAAGTCACCGTCGAGTGGCTCGTGCGGTGGCGGGGCATCCTTCGAGTCGAGCCAGAAGGGAAGCGGCGCGGCATCGGCGTATGACCGCCGGTCGCGGGCGCCGGGCGGCGGCCCGGCCCACGGCCACGTCGTGGATGTCGCTCGCGTACCCATCGCCGGCATTCTCGCCGCGCCATGTGAGCGCCGCGGTTCTAGTCGCGTGAGGGCCCGAACACGGGCGCGCTCACCCGCCGCAACTCGCAAGGCTGCGCGTCGGCACAGCCAGGATCGAACGCGCAGGGATTCTGCGGGGTGCAGGGCTCGCCCGGCACCGTGCGACCGGAGGCCAGATACAGGATGTCCACGCGGTCCACCGCCGTTGCGAGCGCCGTGCGCAGGAATGCCTCGCCCGGGACGGGCTGCAGGGTGGCGGCCTCCTCGGTGCGGGAAGAGATCCGGTAGCGGCTGGCCTGGGACACGATCGTCCATGACCGACGTGGGCTACATCGAGCGCACACGCGTGTGGCGCAAGTGTGCGGCTACAGCCCGTGATGCGGCCACTCCGGCTTCAGGTCGCCGCGCTTGAAGGCCGCGGCGCCCAACGTGTGCTTGTCGCGGCGCAGGAACATGGAGAGAGTCATCTCCGCCTCGATGCGCAGCCGCTCCTCGAGCGTGCGCCCGATGCCACGCATCACGGACTCCTTGTCGGAGCGGATCGCGCCCTGGGGGAGTGCGGCGATCTCGTGGGCCAGCTCCTGCGCCCGCTCGAGCGCCTGTCCCCGCGGCACGACCTCGTTCACGAGCCCGATGCGCTCGGCCTCCCGCACGTCGATGCGCCGGCCGGTGATGATCAGCTCCATCGCGCGCGCGAAGCCGACCACCAGCGGCAGCCGGACGGTCATCCCGTCGCCGCCGACGATGTTCCAGCGCCGCTCCAGCGCGCCGAATTCGGCGTTCTCGGCAGCGATCCGGATGTCCGCCAGCAGCGCCGTCTCGAGCCCGGCGGCGAAGGCGTAGCCGTTCACGGCTGCGATCACCGGCTTGAAGATGTCGGCGCGTCGCGTGTATCCGCACTCGCCGGGAGAGTTGTAGACGGAAGTGCGGAATTCGTCGAAGTCGGGCGTCTCCGTCAGGCCGGCCGCGTCGGCCAGGTCCCAGCCGGCGCAGAAGCTGGTCTCACCGGCCCCTGTGATCACGAGCACGAACGCATCGTCATCGTCGCGAAATCGCTGCCACGCGTGGTGCAGCTCGGAGTTCATCGTGCGGTTGACGGCGTTGTGCTGGTCCGGGCGGTTGTAGGTCAGCGTGACGACGTGCCCGTCCTGTGCGTAGGTCAGCGTCTCGTAGTCCAAGGCGCCTGCCTCCTCCTCGTTCGTTGGCCGGGGCACCCTCTCACACGGCGCAGCCGCCAGAGGGGCGGAGGGTGCGGCCAATCTCGTGACACGGGTTGCAAGTAGCGGCTATGCTGCGGCGGAGGTCGGGCGTCACGGAGATCCCCGGAGGAACCTGTGGATGGACTAAAAGCAAGGATCGCTCGTGCCGGCCCGCGCAGTGGCCGACGGGACCGCTGCGGTGGCTCGGATGGTCCTGCCGTCGGCGCCCGGCCTCCTTTTAAAGCCCTCCGCTGAGGGAGGAGCGCAGCCCCGCAAATACGGGTAGCGCGATTCCCCCGCCGCGTGTACGGTGGTCGAACTGGCTTCGCTGCGCCTTCCGCAGCGAAGTTGGCACGGATTGCAGCACGGATGCCCGCATCACCGGCTAGGAGGGCCATGTTCCACGCACTTCTCACCCCCCGCTTTGCCCGTCGTACGCCGAGGCCGGTCACGGCGGCTATCGTGGCGCTCATGGCCCTCGTCGCGCTGCTCGCGCTACCCGCGCGCGCGCCGGCCGTGAGCCTCCCGCCTGGATTCGAGGAGTCCAGCGCCTTCGAGGGGCTGGAGCAGCCGATCGCGCTCCAGTTCTCCCAGGACGGGCGGGTGTTCGTGGCCGAGAAGAGCGGCATCGTCAAGGTCTTCGACGGCATGGGCGACACGACCCCGACCGTCTTTGCCGACCTCCGCACGCAGGTCCACAACTACTGGGACCGCGGGCTCGAGGGCCTCGCGCTGCACCCCGACTTTCCGGCGACCCCGTACGTCTACGTCTACTACGTCGCCGACGCGCCGATCGGTGGCACGGCGCCCACCTGGGGGGCTCCCGGCGCGACGTCCGACACCTGCCCGAACCCGCCGGCCGGCACCGGTGACGGCTGCGTCGTCAGCGGCCGCATCTCGAAGCTGACGGCCTCCGGCAACACCACGACCTCGGAGCAGGTCCTCGTCCAGGACTGGTGTCAGCAGTACCCCAGCCACGCCGGGGGAGGCATCGCGTTCGGCGCCGACGGCTACCTCTACTTCACCGGCGGCGACGGCGCCGCCTGGCACTTCGCCGACTACGGCCAGGACGGCGACCCGCTGAACCCGTGCGGCGACCCGCCTGGCGGCGTGGGCTCCGTCCAGTCCCCACCCACCGCACAGGGGGGCCGGCTGCGCGCGCAGGACCTGCGGACCTCCGGCGACCCGGTCGGTCTGAACGGCTCGCTGATCCGCATCGACCCGATCACGGGCGCCGCGGCGCCGAGCAACCCGCTCGCCGGGCACGCGGACGCCAACGCCCGCCGCATCCTCGCCTACGGGCTGCGGAACCCGTTCCGGATGGCGATTCGCCCCGGCACGAACGACGTCTACATCGCCGACGTGGGCGGCGGCTACTGGGAGGAGATCGACCGCGTCAACGCCGGCACCGACCCGGTACGCAACTTCGGCTGGCCGTGCTACGAGGGCGGCACGCACGCGGACGGCTCGGTGTACGCCAAGAAGCTCCCGTCGTGGGACGCGCTCAACCTCGACATCTGCGAGAACCTGTACGCGGACGGGACCTCCGCGGCCCCGTACTGGGCCTACGAGCACGACGTCGCGTTGACCGACACCGACAACTGCGACCCGGGCGGAAACTCGATCTCCGGCATCGAGTTCTACCCGTCGGCCGGCGGAGGCTTCCCGACGTCGTTCGGTGGGGCACTGTTCTTCGCGGACTACTCGCGCGAGTGCATCTGGGTGATGAAGAAGGGCGCCAACGGGCTGCCGGACCCCACGAAGCTCGAGATGTTCGCCAACCTCGGCATCTACCCGGTCGACCTGAAGGTCGGCCCGGGAGGAGACCTGTTCTTCGTCGACATCGCCTTCGGGGCGATCCGCCGCATCACCTACACGGGCAACGACAACCGCGCGCCGACGGCCCGCGCAGAGGCCTCACCCACCTACGGTGAGGCTCCGCTCGAGGTCGGGTTCGACGCGTCGGGCTCCACCGACCCCGACGAGGGCGACACGCTCACCTACGTCTGGGACCTCGACGGTGACGGCGAGTACGACGACTCCACCGAGGAGTTTCCGCGGGTGACCTATGACGCCGGCACCTACGAGGTCAGCCTGCGGGTCACCGACTCGCAGGGCGCGAGCCACGACGACACGGTCCGGATCGACTCCGGCGAGACGCCCCCGAGCGTCTCGATCGACTCTCCGATCGCGGCCGACAACTGGCACGTCGGCCAGACGATCGACTTCGCGGGCTCGGCGACGGACGACCAGGACGGCCCGCTGCCGGCCTCGGCCCTGTCGTGGAGACTGATCCTCAACCACTGTGTCACGGTGGACGCCTGCCACTCCCACCCGGTGCAGGACTTTGCCGGCACGGCGAGCGGCTCTTTCGTGGCGCCCGACCACGGCTATCCCTCGCACATGGTGCTGGAGGTGACGGCCACCGACTCCCGCGGCCTGAAGGACACCAAGTCGATCCGGCTCGACCCGCAGACCGTCAACCTGACCGTCAACTCCGCTCCCGCGGGACTGAACGTGGGCGTCGACGAGAAGTCCGGGGCGGCCCCGCTCGTGCACGAGGCGATCGTGGGCGCCACCACGACGATCTCCGCGGAGTCCCCGCAGCTCGTCGGCTCCGACTATTACGGGTTCGGCTCGTGGTCGGACGGCAAGGCCCAGAGTCACGAGGTCACGGCGCCGGGCTTCGACACCACATACACCGCGAGCTTCGACCAGCTCACGCAGCTCACGTTCTCGCCGGTCGCGGATGCGCGTGTCGCGGAGGCCAATCCGAACACGGCCTACGGAACGCAGGACAGGCTGCGCATCGACGGCGGCGCGGACCCCGACATGGAGAGCTATCTGCGCTTCGCTGTCACCGGAGTCACCCACGGCACGGTGGTGAGCGCCCGCCTCCGGCTCTCGTCGCTCACCGGCTCGATCGATGGACCGACCCTGCGCTCGGCCGGCAACTCCTGGTCCGAGTCGACGGTCAACTGGTCCAGCCGGCCGACCACCGGTGCCGCCGTCGTGGACGACCGTGAGGCCATCTCGCCGAACTCACCGGTCGAGTACAACGTGAAGCCGCTCGTGACCGGCGACGGTGAGGTGAGCTTCGCCCTGCAGCCGGCCTCCAGCGACGGCCTCGACTTCGCCGCGCGGGAGTACGCGGATGGCACGAAGCGGCCGGTGCTCGAGCTGCTGGTCTCGAACTCGGACAACGAGGCGCCGACGGCGCCCACCGACCTCGCGGCGGAGGCGATCGACGGGCGCCGCGTGGACCTCTCCTGGACCCCCGCGACCGACAACCGCGGTGTCACCAGCTACGAGATCTACCGTGACGGCCAGCTGCATGCGACAACGGGCAACGTGACGAGCTTCTCCGACACGACCGTCAGCCCGCAGACGACGTACGAGTACACGGTCAAGGCGCTGGACGCGGCCGCCAACCGCTCGCCCGCGAGCAACGCCGCCGACGCCACGACGCCGGCGGAGCCGCTCACGACCGTGACGTTCACACCGATCGCGGACGCGCGCGTCGAAGACGGCATGCCGTCGGCGAACTTCGGCACCTCGACCAAGCTGCAGGCCGGGGGAGGCGTCCCGAAGCGGGAGAGCTACCTGCGCTTCCAGCTCGCGGGCATCACCGGGCCGGTCGTCGGCGCGACGCTGCGCATGACGTCAACGACGGACGGCTCGAAGGACGGTCCCGCCCTGTACGGCTCGGGTGGCGGCTGGAACGAGACCGAGCTGGCCTGGTCGAACCGCCCCAGCCACGACGCGACCGCGGCCGACGACCTCGTCGGCATCCCGAAGGGCACGGTGGCCGAGTACGACGCCACGCCACTCGTGAACGGCAACGGGGCGGTCAACCTCGCGCTGATCTCCGACTTCAACGACAACGTGGACTTCGGTTCGCGTGAGCACGCCGACCCAGCGGTGCGGCCGCAGCTGATCGTCACATACGACACGTCCAGCTCCGACACCACGCCGCCGTCGGCTCCGGGCACCCTCACCGCCGAGGCGCCGAGCCACAACCGCGTGGACCTCTCGTGGGGCGGGGCGACGGACAACGTCGGCGTGACCGGGTACGAGATCCTGCGTGACGGTTCTCCGATCGCGACGGTGGGCGCCGTGACGAGCTACGCGGACACCACGGTCGGCCCGCTGACCCACTACGACTACGTCGTGAAGGCGCTCGACGCCGCCGGCAACCGCTCCGCCCCCGGCAACACCGCCGGCGTGAACACTCCGGCCCCGCCCGCCAGCGATACGGTGACGTTCGACGTGGCCGCCGACGCGCGGGTGGAGGAGGCGAACTCCGGGACGAACTACGGTGGCTCGTCGAAGCTGCGCGCCACCAACGGCCCGCCCACCGAGAGCTACCTGCGCTTCGAGCTCGCCGGCATCACCGGCACGGTGCAGGCGGCGAAGCTGCGCGTGTGGGCCTCGAACGACGCCAGCAACAACGGCCCGGCCGTGTACAGGGCGGACAGCTCCTGGACGGAGTCCGGCATCACCTGGTCGAACCGGCCGGCCCGGACGGCGGGGCCGTCCGACGACAAGGTCGCGGTCGCGGAGGGCACGTGGGTCGAGTACGACGTCGTCCCCCTCGTGACGGGCAACGGGGACGTCACGTTCGTGCTGGGCCCGGACTCCACCGACGGCGCCAACTTCGCGTCGAAGGAGTACTCGGACCCGTCGAAGAAGCCGGAGCTCGAAGTCACCTTCGCCACCGGTCCCCCGGACAGCGAGGCACCCGGCGCGCCCGGCAACCTGAACGCCGAGGCGACCGCCCACGACCGGGTCGACCTCACCTGGGACGCGGCCACCGACAACGTCGGGGTGACGGGCTACGAGGTGTTCCGCGACGGAGTGTCGATCGCGACGCTCGACGCGGTCACGAGCTATGCCGACACCGGAGTCGCAGCGGCCGCCGAGTACGACTACACCGTGAAGGCCATCGACGCGGCCGGCAACCGCTCCGAGGCAAGCAACATCGACTCGGTCACGACACCGGCGGCACCGAGCGTGCTGACGCTCACCTTCGACGTCGCCGCCGACGCGCGGGTCGAGGAGGCAAACCCGGACAGCAACTTCGGGACCTCATCGAGGCTGCGCGCAACGCTCGGTGGTCCCCACCACGAGAGCTACCTGCGCTTCGCGGCCGCCGGCATCACCGGCGCGGTGCAGAGCGCCAAGCTGCGCGTGTTCGCCTCCAACGACGCCAGCAGTGACGGTCCGGCGGTCTACGCGGCTCCGAGCTCCTGGACGGAGACCGGGATCACGTGGTCCAACCGGCCGAGCCACACGGGTGAGCCGTCGGACAACGTGGGCGCCGTCGGCGAGGGCGTCTGGATCGAGTGGGACGTCACGCCACTCATGACCGGCAACGGCGACGTCACCTTCGTGCTGGTCGCGGACTCCACCAACGGGGCGAACTTCGCCTCCAAGGATTACTCGGACGCCAGCAAGAAGCCACAGCTCGAGGTGACGTTCTCCAACTGACGCCCGGTCGCGGCCCGGGCGCCATGGCCGCCACCGTGTAGGTTGGGGCCGATGCCACCGAGGTCAGTCAACCTGACCGCCGGACGGGCGGAGCCCGTGCTGGACCCGCCGCAGGAGGTGCACGTTGCTCCCATCTCGCCGGAGCGCCTCGAGCCCGTGCTGGATCCGGACGCGTGGCGCGAGTTCCAGCAGGGGATAGACCAGGCGCGCAAACTCTTCGAGGGGCGCGTGATCTGGATGGTGAACTCCACGGCCGCCGGAGGCGGGGTGGCAGAGATGCTGCGCTCGTTCCAGGCGTACACGCGCGGCGTGGGCGTGGACGTGCGCTGGCTCGTGATGACCGGTACGCCCGAGTTCTTCCGGATCACCAAGCGGATGCACAACCGCCTGCACGGCGCTGCGGGCGACGGAGGCGAGCTTGGCGTGGACGAACAACGCGTGTACGAGCAGGTGGCGGCCGCGAACGCAGAGCACCTCGCGGCGCTGGTGCGGGACGGGGACATCGTGCTGCTGCACGACCCCCAGACAGCCGGGATGGTGCCGCGCCTGAAGCAGACCGGCGCGCATGTCGTGTGGCGCAGCCACATCGGGGCCGAGCGCCCGAACGAGCTCGTGCTGGCCGCCTGGCAATTCCTCGAGGGGTATCTGCGCCCCGCCGACGCGTGCGTGTTCTCGCGTCACGCCTACATCCCGGACTGGGCGAACGCCTTGCCGACGGAGGTGATCCAGCCGTCGATAGACGTGTTCTCGCCGAAGAACCAGGACCTCGATCCCGACGTCGTGCGTGCGACCCTGACCCACGTGGGGCTGACTGTCGACGGGGCCGGCGGCGCACCCGTGTTCACGCGGTACGACGGGACTCCCGGCCGGGTGGATCGTCTCTGCGAGGTGCTGAGCACGGGTCCGCCGCCGCGCTTCGCCGACCCGTTGGTCGTTCAGGTGTCGCGCTGGGACCGCCTCAAGGACCACATGGGGGTGATGCTCGGCTTCGCCGAGCACGTCGCGCCCGCCACCGACGCACACCTGGTCCTTGCCGGGCCCACGGTGCACTCGGTCGCCGACGATCCCGAGGGCGCGGAGGTGCTGGACGAGGTCGTGACGGCATGGCAGGGACTGCCTCACGCGCGCCGCAGCCGCGTGCACCTCTCGTGCCTGCCGATGGCGGACATCGAGGAGAACGCGACGATCGTGAACGCGCTCCAGCGGCACGC
>JBOGZM010000138.1:0-4492 GCA_050697255.1 Solirubrobacterales bacterium | reverse complement strand
GATCTTCGGCTGCAGGCGAAGCAGGGTGCTCTCGCGCTCGAAGACCTCGAGGCTCGCGATGCCCGCCGCACAGGCGAGCGGGTTACCGGTGAAGGTGTGGCCGTGGAAGAAGGTGCGGTACTCCTCGTGCTTCCCGAGGAAACCGCCGTGGACCCGCTCGGTCGTGAGCGTGGCGGCAAGCGGCAGGTAGCCGCCGGTGAGGCCCTTGGCAAGGCACAGGAAGTCGGGGACGACGTCCTCCTGCTCGCAGGCGAACATCGTCCCGGTCCGCCCGAACCCGGTGGCGACCTCGTCGCAGATCAGGAATACGCCGTACCGGTCGCACAGCTCGCGCACGGCGCGCAGGTATCCGGGCGGTTGCAGGACCATGCCGGCGGCTCCCTGCACGAGCGGCTCCAACACGACGGCCGCGATCTCGCCGCTGTGTGCGGCCAGCACGCGCTCCAGCGCGGGGGCGTCGCCAGCCGGCACGCGGTGCGAGCCGAACAGCAGCGGCCGGTACAGGGAGTGGAACAGCTCGATGCCGCCCAGCGACACGGAACCCACCGTGTCGCCGTGGTAGGCGTTGTGGAGGGAAACGAACTCGGTGCGGGCCGGCTTCGCGTCAGAGGCCTGGCGCCGGTACTGGAAGGCCATCTTGAGCGCCACCTCGACAGCCGTGGACCCGCTGTCCGAGAAGAACACCCGCGTCAGCGGGCCCGGCGCGCCCGCCTCGGCGCCGGGGGCGATCGCGACGAGGCGCCGCGCCAGCTCCTCGGCGGCGGGGTGCGACAGGCCCAGCATCGTGGTGTGCGCGACGCGGTCGAGCTGGGCGCGCACGGCGGCGTCGATGCCGGGATGCCGGTGCCCGTGGACGTTGCACCACAGCGACGAGATGCCGTCGATGTAGCGACGGCCCTCCGTGTCAGCGAGCCAGACGCCGTCGCCGGACTCGATCACGGGCGGATCCTCGGCCTCGAAGCCACGCATCTGGGTGAACGGGTGCCAGACGTGGCTGCGAGGCGGCGGAGTCGGCATCGCGCGATGGTAGCCTCGCCGAAGGTCGGACGCCGGCCTGCGCATGAAGCGATCCTCCTCCCGTGATCTCCCGCCGCTCGGACTGCTCGTGTTCGTCGTGGGGTCGGCGTCGCTCGGGGCCGAGATCGCGGCCGCGCGCCTGATGGCACCCTTCTTCGGCGCCTCGACGATCGTATGGGCGAACACGATCGGCGTGGTGCTGCTGTCGCTCTCGATCGGCTACTGGCTCGGGGGGCGCTTCGCGGACCGCCATCCGCACAAGCGCGGCCTGTGCACGCTGGTGCTGATCGCCGCACTGGCCGTGGGTGCGATCCCATTCGCGGCCGACCCCTTCCTCGACATCTCGGTCGACGCGCTCGACGACGTGTCGGCAGGAGCGTTCATCGGTTCGCTGCTGGGCGTGACCGTGCTCGTCGCGCCGCCCGTGATACTGCTCGGCGCGGTCTCCCCGTATGCGATCCGGCTCGCCGTCGAGCGTGTCGAGGAGAGCGGGACGGTCGCGGGGCGCATGTATGCGATCTCGACCATCGGCAGCCTGGTTGGCACCTGGGCGTCCGCACTGCTGCTGGTTCCGCTGGTGGGCACGCGACGCACGTTCCTGATCTTCGGGCTCGCCTGCGCGCTGGTCGCGCTCCCCGGGATCACCCGTCGCGCCGCGCTCGCGGTGCCGGCCGTGATCGTGGCGCTGCTCGCACTGCCGGTGGGCACGATCAAGGCGAGCGGCGAGGGAACGGTGCTGGAGGAGGTGGACACCGAGTACCAGTACGCGCGCGTGGTGGAGGAGCCCGACGGCCGGCGCGAGCTGGAGCTGAACGAGGGCCAGGCGGTGCACTCCCTCTACCGTCCCGGCTCATACCTGACCGGCGACATCTGGGACGAGTACCTGGTGCTTCCGTTCGCGGCCCTCGCGCGCCCTCCCGGGAATGTTGCGATCCTCGGCAACGCAGCCGGCACGACCGCGCGGGCGCTGGGCCGCTACTTCCCGCAGACGGAGGTGGACGGCGTCGAGATCGACGGCGAGCTCACGCGCCTGGGCCGCAAGTGGTTCGACATGCGAAACCCCCGTCTGCGCGTCTTCCACGAGGACGCGCGGCCCTACCTGCGCCGCACCGACGAGCGCTACGACGTGATCATGGTGGACGCCTACCGCCAGCCCTACATCCCCTTCTATCTCACGACGCGAGAGTTCTTCGAGCTCGTTCGTGACCGCCTGCGGCCCGCGGGCGCCGTGGTTGTGAATGCCGGGCATCCCGAGGGGCAGGACGACCTCGAAAAGGTCCTGGCGGCCACGATGGAGGAGGTGTTCCCCGTCGTGCTGCGGGACCCCAGCGAGGACACCAACACGCTGATCCTCGGTAGCCGAGCCGCCTCGGCGGCGCGTCTGCGCCGCGCGATACCGCGACTGCCGCCAGACCTGCGGGCGCTGGCGCAGGGCACTGTCGTACGGCTCGGCCCGGCCCTCGAAGGCGGCTCGGTCTACACCGACGACAGGGCGCCGGTCGAGTGGCTGATAGACAAGTCGATCGTGGAATATGCCGCAGACGGCGAATAGGCAGCGACTACGAGGGGGCGTTCATGAATGCGGACGGCAGACGCAGGTTCGAGGGCAGCGTGGTGGTGGTCACCGGCGGAGGCTCCGGGCTCGGTGAGGCGATGTCGCACGGCTTCGCGCGGGAGGGCGGGCGCGTGGCGGTGCTGGACCTGCGCGAGGAGGGCGCGGCGAGTGTGGCCGAGGCCGCCGCCGGCGAGGCGCGGGCGTACGCATGCGACGTGGCCGACTCCGCGCTGGTCAAAAAGGTCTTCGAGCGCGTCGCGGCCGACCTCGGGGATGTCGAGGTGCTGGTCAACAACGCCGGCATCGCGCGCCGCAACCAGGAGGCTCAGGAGCGGATGCTGGAGCAGGTGCAGGCCGCGATGACCGGCGGTGAACGAGGGTCGCTCGGCGCCACGGCGCAGCTGAGCGACGAGGACTGGGACAGGATGATCCGCGTGCACCTGTACGGCACGTTCCACTGCACCCGTGAGGCGTTGAAGACGATGGAGCCGCGTCGCAAGGGCGCGATCGTGAACATCTCGTCCGTGGCTGCACTTCAGGGCCTGCCCGGGGCACCCGACTACTCGGCCGCGAAGGCCGGGATCATCGGCGTCACGCGCAGCGTGGCACAGGAGGTTGCGGGCGCCGGGATCCGGGTCAACGCGATCGCTCCGGGGTGGATCCGCACGCCGATGGTGCAGGAGGAGGTCGACCCGCGCCTGCTGCCGCTGCTGCTGGCCCAGGTTCCGCTCGGGGGAATGGGGGAGCCCGAGCACATCGCCGCGCTCGCCATGCATCTGTGCTCCGACGAGGCCGCCTACACGACCGGCCAGGTCGTGAGCCCCAACGGGGGCCTACACAGCTACTAGGTGGCTCGGGGCGGGCGCGGCAACCCAGCGCTCGACCGGCAGCTGCGGTTGCGGGTCGAGCGCGAGCCGCTTCACGTCCAGTGCCCGCAGCGTCGCGACCTCCACGCCCGCCAGGCGCGAGATCGTCTCGCGGTTGGAGCGGTGCATCGCGGTCGGCTCCCGCGGCCAGGGAGTCAGCACCACCGCCTTCACCTCCAGGCCGACCGCCCGCGCGCACTCGATCGTCATCAGCGTGTGGCTGATCGTGCCCAGGCCGGGTCGCGCCACGACCACGACCGGCAGCCCCAGGTCCGCAGCCAGATCCCGCACGAGGTAGTCGCCCGCGAGCGGAACCATCAGGCCGCCGACGCCCTCTGCGACCAGCACCTCGCCGGCGGCGCCCGCCGCGTGTGCCGCCGTGCGCAGGTGGTGCGGCTTGAGCGTCACGCCCGCGCGCTGCGCCGCGAGGTGGGGGGACACCGGAGGATCGAAGCGGTAGGGAGCCACGCCCGCCGGGCTCTGCGGCGACCGGGCGGAGGCCCGCAGGCGCTCGTGGTCGGGCGGGCCGTCCAGGCCCTCGGCGAGACCGGTCACGACCGGCTTGAAAACCGACACGAGCTGTCCCCGCGCGGCGAGGGTGGCCGCAATCGCGCATGCGACCACCGTCTTGCCGACGTCGGTGTCGGTACCGGTGACGAACAGCCCGCGGCCGTTAAGCGGCACGCGCATGGTCGAATACGGTCGCCGTGCGCGCGGCACGGGCGGGGACGGTTGCCCCGGCCTCGCGTGCTGCTGCCCCCAGCTGGCCGGCGGCCCATTCGAGCTCGGCGGCGTTGTGGCTCGCCATCGCCGCGAGCCGCAGCCGTGAGCTGCCCTCCGGCACGGTGGGCGGCCTGATCGCCTGCGCGAACACGCCGCGGCGCAGGGCACGCTCGCAGAGAGCGACGGCGCGTGCTGCGTCGCCGACGATCAGCGGCACGATCGCGGTCTCACCCGGCGGGACGGCGAGGCCCTGGTCGCCCAGCGCGTCGCGCAGGGTCTGGGCGTTGCGGCGCACGCGCTCGATGCGGCGCGGGTTCTCGCGCACCAGGTC
>JBOGZM010000137.1:0-3035 GCA_050697255.1 Solirubrobacterales bacterium | reverse complement strand
AGTGAGAAGTCAGTCAGGTCGAGCTTGCGGCGGCGCCAGGGCCGACACGATCCACGTCGACGCCGGAGCCCGCACCCCGGTCCAGCGCCGTGACGAACTCGAGCGCCTCGTCCACGTCCCGGCCGATCAGGATCGCCAGGTCACAGCGGTGGCTCGACGTCCACGTAGCCGGCATGGAGCAGGATGCCGCTCACCGTGTCCGCATTGGCCATCGAGAGGCGAAACCAGCGGGACGCCCGATTCCTACTGCTAAGTGGGTGCGTGTCAAGCGGGAGGTCTTACCGCCGCTCGTCACCGCCTCGATTCTGCGCCGCTTCTCGGCCCGAGGCCGCGGTTGCCACCGCTCACGAGCGCGATCAATCGCCAGGGCGGGAGCGAAGCCGCTCCGCCGGCGGCGGGCGCCTACTCGGCAGCCCGCGCGAATTCGAACGCCTGCTGCCGGTCCGTGCAGACGCGCCCGCTTGCGATCTTGCCGTCGTGGATCTCGAACACGTTCCACGTCACCTGGGTGACGGGAACACCACTGCCGCGCCCGACGGCGTGGATGCGCGTTTCGACGACCAGGTGCGCTCCCACCTCGCGGATGTCCACCGCTTCACCGCTCACGCTCTCCCACGTCTCGGCCTGCCGCTCGAGGTACTCGAGCAGTCCTTCGTGGCCGCGATAGACGGCTCCTTCGACGAGGCCGCCGCCCGTGAATGCAGGCCGCCACTCGGCGTCCTCGTGCCAGAGATCGTGCAGATCACGCCGGCGTTCATCCGCCGATCTGCCCAGGTCGAGGCCGCGATACAGGCGGCGCACGAGTTCGGCGTTCTGTGCGGAGATTGGACGCCTCGCGAGCTACTTCGCGTACATCGCCTCGATCTGGGCCGCGTACTTCTCCGCCACCGGCTTGCGCTTCAGCTTCATGGTCGGCGTCAGCTCGTCGCCGCCCGGCAGCCAGTCGGTGCCCAGGATCGTGAACTTCTTCACGCCCTCCACGTTCGAGACCTGCTCGTTGGCGGTGGCCACGCCGCGCTCGACCTCCGCCCGCACCTGCTCGTCGGCCGCCAGCGCCTCCAGCGAGGTGTCCTCGATCCCCTGCTGGGCCGCCCAGGCGGGCGCCACGTCGGCGTCGAGCACCAGCAGAGCGGTCAGGAAGGGCCGGTCGTCGCCGATCACGCAGGCCGTGCCGATCAGAGGGTGCGCCTTCAGCTTCGCCTCGATGTTCGCGGGCGAGATGTTCTTTCCGCCCGCGGTGATGATCAGCTCCTTCTTGCGGTCGACGATCTTCAGGTAACCCTCGTCGTCGAGCTCACCGATGTCGCCGGTGTGCAGCCAGCCCTCGTCGTCGATCGCCTCGGCCGTCTTGTCGGGCATGTTGCGGTAGCCCTTCATCACCTGCGGACCGCGGATCAGCACCTCGCCGTCGTCGGCCAGCTTCATCTCCATGCCGGGCGTGCACTGCCCGACGGTGCCGAGCTTGACGCGGTCGGGCAGGTTCACCGCGCCGCTGCCGGTGCTCTCCGACAATCCCCACAGCTCCGCGACCGGCACACCAATCGCGTGGAAGAACTCCAGCACGGGCAGCGGCGTCGGGGCCGCCCCCACGTAGACCGCCTCGAGCTGATCGAGGCCGAGCTGCGCCCGGAGCTTCGAGAGCACCAGCTCGTCGGCCTTTGCGTGCTCCTCGGCCAGCTCGGGCGGGACGCCCTCGCCGGACTGCTCCGCGCGCACCTTGCGGTGCCCAACGTCGAGCGCCCACTTGAGCGCGCCCTTGCGCTGCTCGTCCTGCTCGGACTCGATCATCGCCTCCAGACCCGCCTTCAGCTTCTCCCAGATGCGCGGCACGGCGAAGAACCAGCTCGGGCGCACCTCGGGCAGGTAGGCGATCACCTCGCGCGGGTTCGGGCAGCACGTGACGGTGTGGCCGAGCACGATCGGCATGTAGTGGCCGGTGGCGCGCTCGGCGATGTGGGCCATCGGCAGGTACGAGACCACCCGTGAACCCTCCGGGAAGTCGATCACGTCGTCGAACGCCTGCACGGCGAACATCATGTTGTGGTGGGTGATCTGGACCCCCTTCGGCGGCCCGGTCGTGCCGGACGTGTAGATCAGCGTCAGCAGGTCATCCGGCTGGACCGCACCCCGCTCGCGGTCGACGTCCGCCGGGTCCCCGTCCGTCGCGAGCAGGTCGGCGAACGGGATCGTCCCCTCGCCCTCAGGCCCATCGACGACGATCAGATGCCGCACTCCAGGCGCCTGCGCGAGCGCCGCATGCACGTTCTCGAGGAACGCCGGCTCCGTGACCACGATCCCGGCACCCGAGTCGTTCAGCTGGTAGGCGATCTGGTCGGGCGTGAGCGTCTGATACAGCGAGAACGGCGTCGCGCCGAGGCTCATCGCCGCCGTGTCGGCGAGGTGGAACTCCGGCCGGTTGGTCAGCATCAGGGCGAACGCGTCGCCGCGCCGGAGGCCGAGCTCGCGCAGTCCGAGCGCGAAGCGGTCGACCTGCTCCCCGTACTCGCCCCATGTGATCTCCCGTTCCCCGCCGCGGGTGCGGATCGCGACGCGATCCGGGTGCAGCCGGGCGGTATGGGCAAAGGCCTCCGCGACCGTGGCCGCATCCAGCCCCTTCTTGGTGTCGGCAGTGGCGCGCTCCATGGTCCTCTCCTCTCGGGTGACGGCGGAGCATATCCGGGCGTTCAGCGCGTGTCGAAGCCTCCGCCCGTCAATCGCCCGATGTCGTTCGACAGGCCGATCACGAACAGGAAGATGACCAGCATGAACCCCAGCACCCCGGACTGCTCCATGACCCTGTAGGGAACCGGCCGCCCGCGGACCTTCTCCACCAGGCTCCAGAAGATGTGACCGCCGTCGAGGGGCAGGAACGGGAACAGGTTCACGATCGCGAGCGAGAGGCTGATCACGGCCAGCAGCGCAAGCGCACGCCGCTCGTCGAACTCGAATGCCTGGCGCGTGATCTCATAGCTGCCGACGACGCCCGAGATCTGCTCTCGCTGCTCGGGGTCGAAGATGCGCGCGATCGCCTCGAC
>JBOGZM010000136.1:0-4586 GCA_050697255.1 Solirubrobacterales bacterium | reverse complement strand
GCCCCGACCCGTGCAGGTGCCAAGAAGGTCGAGTGGGACGAGAAGTTCGGCCTCGTGAAGGCAAATCCGCTCGCGGACTGGACGCTCGAGGACGTGTGGGCGTACATCCACGAGCACGACGTGCCCTACAACCCCCTGCACGATCAGAACTACCCGTCGATCGGCTGCACGCACTGCACCCGCCAGGTGATGCCCGGCGAGGACCCCCGCGCGGGCCGCTGGGCCGGCCAGGAAAAGGTCGAGTGCGGGCTGCACCCCGCGGAAGCTAAATAGCTTGGAGGCCGCCGTCAGGCGGACTCTCGTGACTGAGGTGGCGGCGAAGCCGCCTGGATATTTTCCGTCCTTCGGAGCCGGACCCTGAGGAAAACCTGGATGATCGATCCGCACGGCGGCGAGCTTGTCGATCTGCTCGCGCGCGCCGAGAAGCGCGAGGAGCTGGTCAAGGAGGCTGCGTCGCTTGCCTCCGTCGCGCTCAGCGCGCGCCAGGCCGCGGACCTCGAGCTGCTCGCGGTGGGCGGCTTCAGCCCGCTGCGCGGATTCCAGGGCTCGGACGACTGGCGCCGCGTGGTGGACGAGATGCGGCTCGCCGGCGGCCTGCCGTGGAGCATCCCGGTCACGCTCGCGAGCGATGCGGACGCCGCCGACGGGGACCGCCTGGCGCTACGCGACGCGGGCGGCCGGCTGCTCGGCGTGATCGACGTCGAGGAGGTCTTCGAGCGGGATCTCGAGCGCGAGGCGCGCCACGTCTATCGCACGACCGACTCGGAGCACCCAGGCGTCACCGCACTGAATGCAGAGGGCGCGCGCTGCCTGGCCGGGCCGGTGCGCGCGGTGGACCTCCCGGAGCACCCGGAGGCGTTCAGGCCCTACCTGCTACCCCCCGCGGCGTCCCGGGCGGCCTTCAACGAGCGAGGGTGGAAGACGATCGTCGGGTTCCAGACCCGGAACCCGATCCACCGTGCGCACGAGTACATCACCAAGGCCGCGCTGGAATCGGTCGACGGCCTGTTCATCCACCCGCTGGTCGGCGAGACCAAGTCCGACGACATCCCCGCGGACGTGCGGATGCGCTGCTACGAGGCGCTGATCGAGCACTACTACGTGCCCGCCCACGTGATGCTGGCGATCAACCCCGCCGCGATGCGCTACGCCGGCCCCCGCGAAGCCATATTCCACGCCCTGATCCGCAAGAACTACGGCTGCACGCACTTCATCGTGGGCCGGGACCATGCGGGCGTCGGCGACTACTACGGGACCTACGACGCTCAGGAGATCTTCTCGGAGTTCGAGCCGCACGAGCTCGACATCGAGCCGCTGATGTTCGACCACGCCTTCTACTGCAAGCTCACGAAGGGCATGGCGACCAGCAAGACCAGCCCCGCGGGGCCGGAGGACCGGGTGTTCCTGTCCGGCACCAAGGTACGCGAGATGCTGCGCGCCGGTCAGCGCCCGCCGGAAGAGTTCACAAGACCGGAAGTTGCAGACATACTGATACAGGCGATGCGGGAGAGCGCCGAGGGGCAGCGCGCGCCCGCCTGACGGCGGCTGCGCACGGAAGAGAAGAGGTTTCGACGTGGATCCGCTGTTGATCCCGTTCGGTTTCGGAGTCGGGTTTTTGGTGGGCATGACCGGTATGGGCGGGGGGTCCTTGATGACCCCGCTGCTGATCCTGGTCTTCGGCACGGCTCCGGTGACGGCCGTCGGGTCCGACATCACGTATGCGGCCGCGACGAAGACCGTCGGCGGATGGCGCCATCTGCGCCTGCGCACCGTGAACCTGGGCCTGTCCTTCTGGATGGCGATCGGCAGCGTGCCGGCGGCGATCACGGGCGTGTGGGTGATCGAGTGGCTGCACGACCGCTACGGAAGGGACCTCGACGACATCGTGCTCACGATGCTGGCGATCGCCCTCATCTTCGTCGGCGTCGTGGTGCTCGTCCGCGCTCTGTTCATGTCCCGGGCGGTGAACGGCGAGCGCGAGTCGTTCGAGCTCACGCGCCGTCACAAGGCGGCCGCCGTGGCGATCGGCGCCTCGACCGGGTTCGTGATCGGGCTCACCTCCGCGGGCAGCGGCACCCTGATCGCCGTCTTCCTGATCGTCTACTACAAGATGATCCCGCGCAACGTGGTGGGGACGGACGTGTTTCACGCGGCCGTCCTGCTGTGGGCGGCCGCGATCGCTCACATCGTGGGGGGCAACGTGGACTTCGGGCTGGTGGCGGCGATCCTGTTGGGATCCCTCCCGGGGGTGTGGATCGGCAGCCATCTGAGCGTGAAGCTGCCAAGCGGAGTGTTGCGGACGGCACTCGGCACCGTGATGATCGCCGCGGCGCTGGCACTGTTCGGCAAGGCCGGCGTGGAACTGCCCCTGGCGGTGATGGTGGCCGCGCCCGTGGCGCTCGTTGCCGCCGTCGGAGGACAGGCGCTGGCGCGGCGCGCGCGCAATGGCCGAGCCGCGTCCTCAACCGCCGAGCCGTAAAGCTCCGCCGGGCACCGGGGATTGCCGGTGTTGCTCTCGGTGGTGCGCGCCGGCGGCGCTGTTGCCGCGGTGTTTCCGGGGGAAAACACCGCGTGTCGAATCGGGCTTCGCCCTCAGCGGAGGGCTTCGGCCAGGCGCTCGAGCGTCTTCGGGCTCGGGGAGTGCTCCCCGCCCTCGATTCGGGAGATCACCGTGTGGCTGATGCCGGCCCGCTTCGCGAGCTCGCGCTGGGACAGCCCGAGAGCCTCGCGCCGGGCGGCCACCAGCTTTGCGATCCCAGGGCCCAGATTCACGCCGTTGGGCTCCTGCACGACCTCCTGCCCGTCGGCCGCAGCGTCCCCAGCGGCGAGCGCGCCGTTCGACGCCGGCTCGGTGCGCGACGGCGCAGCGACACCAGCCCGCAGCCCGTAGCTCCCCAGGATCGCGCGGTGCAGGACGGCCGCGGCCAGGAATGCCGCCAGTGCCACGAGCACGAGCCGCACGAGAAGCACGCCGCTGTCGCCCAGCAGGCGCTCCGGGAACGAGGACGAGGCCTCCCTGGTGGTGGTCCTCGTGCGGTCCACCTTGCCGGACCTCTCCTGCACCGTCTGCGTCGTCGTCCCGGCCTTGAAGGGGTCGCCCCGGTACAGGTCGTCCCAGTGGTCGAGGGCAGGCTTGATCACGACCACGCCGCCCAGGGCGAGGATGGCCACCGCCAGTCCGCAGGCACTCCAGTCCGCAATCGTCCTTCGCATCCCTACGAACGATTCCAGGGGAAACGCGGCGGTCAAGGGATCGCTCGGCGGCTGCACATCCCCTTGCGCGTCGTCGCTTCCAGAACGGACCCTCCCGGCCTGGCACCGCTGCAATTTGGGTTGCAATTCGGATTGCCCCTTGCATCAGCCCAAAGTGCGCGGATAGCTTCGCTCGCGAGGGCTCTGGGTCCCTCGACACGGACGTGTTTCAGCTTTGAGTCCGATGAGGTGGAGGTGCCTCTCCGTCGATGCAGTTGTCCGACCCAGACCCGAGGTGGGCAAGGCCGCGACCGTCGTGGTGGCTGCTACCTGCGCTGCTCGCGATGACCGTCTTCGCCGCGTGGCTGACGCCGGCCGCGAGCGCGGAGGATGCCGTCCCGGTGGCCGTTGCCGGCGAGGGCGCTGCGGTCGCCGAGCAGCCGAGCGAGCCGGTTCAGACCGTTCCGGTCGACCCGGCGCCCGTCCCGGTCGACCCGGCGCCGCAGCCGCAGCCCGACCCACCCCCGCCACCGCCCGAGGCCGAGGTGCCGGTGGAGACCCCCCCGGCCGTGCCGGCCGAGGAGCACGTGCCGACGGTGCCGGCGAGGGGCACTGACGGCAACCGCGTCACGGCCGGGCAGAGCACTTCTCCCTCCGCCGCGCCGGGGCCCACGATCTTCACGGCGGCCGCGCAGGCGCCGGTCACGGCGATTGGCGCTCCTGACGCGACGTCCCCGACCACGGAGCCGCTCGGCTTTGACGTCTACGACGACGCGCTCTTCGCCGAGACTCTCGACGAGGGCGGCGGTGCGGGCGGACTGGGCGGTGGAGTGCCACCGGCGGCCGGTACCTTCAGCGCCCTGGGCGCGATCGGGTCCGCGGTCGAGGGAGATAAGCACGACGACGCCAAGCCCGCATCGCGTGCCGACCCCATGTCGGCCGGGGGCTCGGGCCCCGGCGGCTCAGGCCCCGGGCAGGGACCGTCGCTGGGCCTCTTCGGCGCGGCGGGCGGCTCGGGCGCCGGCATGGCGCTCCTGACCCTGCTCGGGATGGCGTGCGGCTGGTTCCTGCTCGCACCCGATCGCAAGAGAGCTTTCCCGACTTCGACGGCCACGTGGCGGCCGTCGGCGTACGTCCCTCCGATCGAGTTACCCGGCTAGCCGAAATCGGCTTCGTAAACCGGTCTTCGCCGAGCACTTCTCGAGCCCGGCGAGCAGCAACAACTCGAAACAGGAGACAAATTCAATGAAACGCAAGTTCAAGCTAGGCGCGCTGGCTTGGGGAATTGCCGCAGCGATGGCATTCCCCGTGGGCGCGTCAGCGGCGGACAACAGCTCCGCCGACTGCATCCAGGAGGCGACCGTCGACACGACGGCGCCCGATCAGTGCCACCA
>JBOGZM010000135.1:0-2634 GCA_050697255.1 Solirubrobacterales bacterium | reverse complement strand
GCCGAAGCCGCCCGTGAGCGAGTCGTTGCCCGGGCCGCCCAGCACGCGATCGTCGCCGGAGTCCCCGAAGACGGCGTCGTTGCCGCTGCCGCCACGCACGCGGTCGCCAGCGGTCCCGCCCTCGATGCGGTCGTCCCCGCCCTGGCCGTGGACTCGGTCACGCGCCTCGTCGCCGCGGATTGCATCGTTCCCCGGCCCGCCGCCGATCTTGTCGCGTCCCGTGCCGCCGGAGATCGTGTCGTTGCCGCCCCGGCCGCGGAGGCGATCGGCGGAGCGACCGCCGGAGATGTTGTTGTGGGCGCCGTTGGCGCGAATCCTGTCCTTGCCGCTGGAGCCGGGGAACACGAGCCGCGCCCCGAGCGCGGACGCTCCGAGATGTGGCACCAGCAGCACTGCGAGCAGCACGGTCATCGCGAGCCGCGCAGGGCCATGCTTGGGGGCGGGGCATCCGTTCACGCGCGTCCTCCTCTTGAAGGTCTGCTGCGATCCGTCTTTTCCGCCTACGAGGTGAGCTGTCGGGCTCGCGCTCCTGGGCCTTTGACCCCGGTTGCGCGTCGGCCACCGATGTGGCCGATTAGCCCCCGGCCGCAATCCGGTGCCCGGCTTGCGACCAATGGTTCCCCCGCTCCACCACGCCAGGGGCGCGATGGACTCGGCGAATTCCGCGGCATTAAAGCAACTGAATGGACCGGACGGAACGCGGGGTCCCTTCCGCTTGCGCTATTTCCGGGATCGCGGGCAGGCGCCCGTCAGCGAAAAGAGGGAGTCGGCTCGCGCCACATCCGCCACAGCGGCGGCCCGTCGTCGGGCAGGCTGAACTCCTCCGTGACCTCGAACCCGTGCCGCCTGTAGAGCTCGCGGCTGCGCGCGGAGCCGGCGTTCAGGTACGCCGGCATGCGTTCGCTGTCGCAGCGCTCCAGCACCGGGGAAAGCAGCGCGGAGCCGATCCCCCTCCCCTGCCACTCCGGCACCACGCCGAGCGAGTCGAGGTAGTAGTGCGCCTCCCGCGGGTGGCCCTCCTCCATCACGGCCAGCCCGCGCTGCGCGCGCGGCAGCCCGCGCCCGAAGACCCGCAGCATCCCGGGCAGCAGGGCCAGCTGCTGCACGATCCCCAGGCGCCAGGTCCCCGGCGGCACCCACAGTGCACCGCCGACCAGGTCGCGCGTCGTGTAGCACCGGTCCCGCTCCAGGTGGACCTTGCGCAGCATCAGGTCGAACAGGCCGCGGGCGCGGTCGACCCGCGACTCGGCGTCGGGCAGGAACCACTGCATCGGCGGGTCGCCGTCGAAGGCCCGCGCGAGCGCGTCGGCGAGGCGGGGGACATCGTCCGGCGTCGCCCTGCGCACCGTCTGACCGTGCGCGCCGGCGGGGGCCGGCGCCGCTACCACTTGCTGTCGGAGTCTTTCGTGAAGGTGCGCTTGTGGGTCGGGTAGCGGCGGTTGTTGACCGCGATCATCACGCCGACCACCGCCACGACGATGGCACCGAGCACGACCCAATCCTCCCAGCCGTCGACCACGCTCGTGACGCCCAGGACCACCACGGCCGCGACCAGCAACATCAGTAGAGCTTGCATCCAGAGCGTGAAGCGCAAATACTCCTCCTCACCTCGAGGGGCCGCATCATAACCGCAGCCCTCGATCATCCGAATCAGGAGGGGAACTACATGATCCAGACGGTCACCGTCGGCACCGACGGGTCCGAAACGGCAGACAGGGCGGTCCAGTTCGCATTCGACCTGGCCGAGAAGTTCGGCGCCAAGATCGTGATCGCAAGCTCGTACCGCCCGGTGAGCGAGGACAAGGTGCGCCGCGATCAGCGAGAGGCCCCCGAGGACATCCAGTGGTCGATCAACCCGACTCAGGAGGTCGACTCGAACCTGAACGCGGCAGCCGACCGGGCTCGCGAGCGCGGTCTCGAGACAGTTACCGAGGCACGCGAGGGCCAGCCCGCCGATGTGCTGTGCGAGATCGCCGAGGCCTACGGCTCCGACGTGATCGTGGTGGGCAACAGGGGCATGCACCGCAAGGTCCTGGGCAGCGTGCCGAACAGCGTCTCCCACAACGCGCCGTGCTCGGTGGTGATAGTCAAGACGACGTGACCCCGCACCCCGCGACGCCGGCCGACGTACAGCGGGTCGAGTCGTCCTACGAGGCGCTCAACCGGCGCGATATCGACGCGACGGTAGCGGTGCTGGACGACGACGCGCTGTGGGTCGAGCACTCCGAGCTCCCGGAGGCCGGCAGCTACCAGGGAGTCGCGACGATCCGGTCATTCCTGGAGCACTATCTCGAATCCTGGGAGGAGTTGCACCAGGAGATCGAGGACAGGGACGTGCGCGGTCACTGCGTGCTGCTGTTCATCCACCTCGAGGCGCGCGGCAAGGGCAGCGGGATCGAGGTCAACTCACGCTATGCCCACCTGTGGCAGCTCAGCGAGGGCAGGGGCACGCGCGTCGACGCGTACTACGATCGCGAGCAGGCCCTAGCGGCGCTGCGCGCCGCCTACGGCGAGTGAGCCTGCCGCACCGACGGCCAGCACCGTGACCGCGAACGCAACGTAGGCCGCCGTCCGCGCGCCGCCATCGAAATCTCCCGAGAACACAGCGGCGGCGAGCAGCTCGAGCGCTCCCAG
>JBOGZM010000134.1:0-5635 GCA_050697255.1 Solirubrobacterales bacterium | reverse complement strand
ACCTGCGGTAGGGTCGCGCCGAGGAGAGGTGCTGCAGAGCAACCGGCGGGGAAAGGGAGGCTGGGCCGCACGCGTCGGCGTGCTGGCCGCTGTCACGTTCGTTGCCTGCTGCGCGCTCGCCGGCGCGGCGGCCGCCGCGCCGCTCCCGCTCGGCACGCTGACGCTCAACTCCGAGACGGACCCGAACTGCCCGGCCGGGAGCACCTGCCAGGGGTTTCAGGTGACGTGCCCCGGCGTGCAGCTCCAGGCCGACGGGTTCCTGGCCACCGCCCCCGCCACGAGCTCCTCGCGGGCCGTCGTGGTGCTGGCCTCCGGGGGAGGCGGCGGCGGCTGGTGGGCCGGCAGCATGCTACCCACCCAGTTCATCGCGGATCTGCGCGCGGACGGCTTCACCGTCGTCCAGCTGCGGTGGGCGGATCGTTGGCTGCGCGCGGCCTCCGGCGAAGACGCGGGCTCGGCGCACCTCGCCTGCCGCCCCGCCACCGCGTACAGCTGGGTGCACGACAACGTGTACGTGCCACTCGGCATCGACGACCCCCACCGGGTCGGGCGCTGCGGGTTCTGCATATCCGGCAACAGCGGGGGCGCCTCCCAGTCGAGCTACGCCCTCAGCCACTACGGCCTCGATCAAATCCTCGACGCGGTGGTCCCGACCAGCGGGCCGCCCCACGCCGCCCAGGCCAAGGGCTGCCTGCGTAACGCTGGCGAGGAGGCCTACTGGTATTCCGCCTCGAACATGTCCACGATCGACTCTTCCTACGGGTTCGTCAGCACCAGCGGCCCCTGCGCCCTCCACGACCCGGTCTGGGTGCCGCGCTGGGACGAGGAAAGCGTCGACACTCAGGGCAGCGACTACTTCCACGACCGCACGCGCGCGCACGTCATCCTCGGTGGGAACGACAACGGCTCCTCCCCTGCGCATGCACGCGATTACGTCGCCCGGCTCGAGGCGGAGGGGACCCCATACCTCACGAGCGAGCTGGTGCCCTCGATGCCGCACGGGATCCAGGCATCGGCGGACGGGCTGGCCGCGCTCGGGGTGGCCCTGCGCCACCAGGGATTCGAGTCGCCGTACCCGCGGCCGAAGGCGGCCTCGCCCGTGCGGATCTCGCTGGTGCCCGCATACGACTCGTGCACGGCGCCCAACCGCGAGCACGGTCCACCGCTCGCGTTCGGCTCCTGTGCCCCGCCCGGCCAAGCGTCCGGATTCCTGACGGTCGGGACGGCGGCTGCGAACGGCCAGGCCCCCAACTCGGTCGGCCATGTCCGCGTCCGCGTGGTGGTCGGGGACCCCTCCACCTCCGCCGACGAAGCCGACCTCGCGCTCGAGATCTCGATCACCGACGTGCGCGAGGCGGGCACGCTCGCGGACTACGCCGGCGAGCTGGAGCTGGACGCGGTCGTCCGCCTCACGGATCGTTCCAACGGGCCCGCGTCCGACGAGCCGGCGACCGTCACCGACTTCGCGTTCACGCTGCCGGTGAGCTGCACCACCACTCCCGACCCTGACGCGGGAGCCACCTGCGCCGTCTCCACCACGGCGGACGCCGTGATCCCCGGCGTCGCGGTCGAGGGCAGGCGCGCGATCTGGGAGCTCGGCGCGGTGGAGGTGTTCGACGGCGGACCCGATGGAGACGTCGACACGCCCGGCAACACCCTGTTCGCTCACCAGGGCTTGTTCGTGCCGTGATCCCCGAGATGTGCTCGAAGCCCGGATGGTCCTCGTCCGGTCTACCTGCGATGAGCCGGGGTCAGCCGCGGCGGCCCGACACGCAGCCGCCGTGGTTGCCGTACTTCTGCCTGAACTGCTGCTCGCCGAGGAACTCGCGCTCGGCCTTGCAGAAGTGCGAGGCGTTCTTGTAGTCGGCGCGGCGCGGCCCGACCAGCGGCTGCCAGTCCGGCTCGACTCCCGGGATCGGATCAGCTCCCAACGGCGCCTGTTCAGTGCCGTCGGCGTTCATCGTCCACAGCCGTCCTTCGCGGCTCCAAGCGATCTTCGTCCCGTCGGGCGACCAGACCGGGTCTACGTCGTCCGGGACATCGGAGAAGGTCAAGCGAGTCTGGTTCGCCCCATCGGCGTTCATCACGTAGATCTCAGCGCCCAAGCAGCACGCGCCGTTGACGGTCGGGAAGTTCGTGAAGGCGATCCGCGACCCGTCCGGTGACCAAGATGGATCGAATGCCAATCCGTTCCCGTCGACGGCCAGTACCGTGTCGCTCGTGCCGTCCGAGGCGGAGACATGAATCCGATCGAAGGCGAACACAAATCGATCAGTCCACGCGATCTTTGCTCCGTCCGGTGAATACGCCGGATCGCTCGCCGGAGCCCGGAGCAGCCTCCGGTCGCCGCTCCCGTCCCGGCTGATCTCCCTGATGCCCTCCGGCGAGAAGTGGCAGCCGACCCGCGGGGCGCACGTGTTGTCGACCTCGCCGTAGGCAATCACGCGGCCGTCCGGCGCCCAGGCCGGCTCGAGGAATTGGTCCTCGTTTTGGAAGGACTCATTCGAGATGACTGTTGAGGTCCTCAAGACCGTGTGTCCGGAGCCGTCTGCGTTTGCGACCGACAACGCACCCGGGATGACCGGGTAGCCCGCGAGGTCGAAGTAGACAAGGCGGCTCCCATCGGCGGACCACGCGGGACCCCTCCCTCCGGGGATGAGCAACGCCTGACCAGATCCGTCCGGCTCGATCACGTTGATACCGCCTGATCCCCAGAACGCGATCTTCCCGTTCTGCCCCGGGAACGTGGCCTGGGCTGAAGGCGCGACCGCCACCACCAATCCGATCGCCGCCAGGCCGGCAAGTGCAAGGCGCCTACCGATGAAGCCCGTACTGGACCCCCTGCTCGTAACTGGTCGGGAGCTTATCGCCGACTCAGTTCGGTGTCTAGGCGGCCTGCTTCGACCGCGCGTGCTTCAGCTTCTCGACGTACTGGTGCGCCGCGAGTGCCGCCGTCGTTGCATCCCCGACCGCATTGGTGACCTGGCGGACGAACTGGGAGCGCACGTCACCGGCGGCGAAGATGCCGGGGACCGACGTGCGCATCGCGTCGTCGGTCTTGATGTGCCCCTCGGCGTCGAGCTCGATGCGGCTCGCGAGGTCCGGGTCGAAGATGTCGGAGTGCGGGGTGAACCCGATGAAGGGAAAGATCGCGTTCACCTTCAGCTCGGAACGCTCGTCCGTCCCGGTGTCGCGCAGAGTCAGGTGCGAGACCTTCCCGTCCGTGCCGTGGACCTGCTCGACCACCTTGTTCAGGATCTCGTCCACCTTGCCGGTCGCGCGCATCTGCTCGATCAGGATCGGCTGGGCGCGGTACTCGTCACGGCGATGGATGAGGTTCACCTTGCGCCCGTACCGGGTCAGGAACGTGCCCTCCTCGACCGCCGAGTCGCCGCCGCCCACGACGGCGATGTCGGCGCCCTCGAAGAAGGCCCCGTCGCACACGGCGCAGTACGAGACGCCCTTGCCGGCCAGCTCGTCCTCGCCGGGGACGCCGAGCTTGCGCGCCTCCCCGCCGACCGTGACGATCACGGCCGGGGCGCGGTACTCGTCCCCCTCCGCGGTGCGGACCACGCGGTCGTCGCCGTCGGCGGAGATCGAGACGACCTCGCGCGTCTCGAACGTGGCGCCGAACTTCTGCGCGTGCTGCTGGAACCTGTCGGCCAGGTCGGGGCCCATGATGTGCTCGAAGCCGGGATAGTCCTCGACCTCGGCCGTGTTCCAGAGCTGTCCGCCCGGGATCCCCTTCTCGAGCACCAGGGTGGGGATGAGGGAGCGTCCCGCGTACAGGGCCGCCGTTTGCCCCGCCGGGCCGGCCCCCACGATGATGATCTCGTAGCTGCCTGTGCCGTTGGCTTCCAACGTCGCTCCCACTCCTCCTGATCGGAACTCGTGCCGGAGTCTTTACTTCACTTATTGAAGTGTAGCCGCGGACGTGACGGCCGCCGCCAAGCTTATCCGCCGCCTGCGGCGGCTCCACGCGCCACGACCGGACCCGGCGCCTCGTGCGGGTCTCCCTCGGCGCGCCACCTGGCGACCGTTCCGCGCAGCTGCAGATAGCCCAGGATCCCGGGCGGGATCGGGAGCCAGAAGGCGATCACGCGGTACGCCAGCACCGACACGAACACCGTCGAGCTCGGCTCGCCGAACGCCAGGAACGCGGCGATCATGCCCGCGTCGACGGAGCCGACTCCGCCCGGGAAGAACGGCAGCAGGTTCGCGGTCATGCCGACGAAGAAGCCCTGCACCAGCACCGCCTTTGGAACGTCCTCGCCGAACGCGTGGAAGCAAGCCCACAGCACGGCGATGTTCGCGGCCCAGAATCCGGCCGCGCCGACGATCGCCAGCAGTCCGCTCGACGGGTGGCGCAGGATCGAGAGCGCCGTGCGCGTGCCGGTCGCGATGGTGGCGGGGATGCTCGCGATGCGACGCGCCAGGCTCACGCGCCGGTGCCCCGCCGCCCACCGCGCCACGATGCGCTCGAAGTCGGCCGGGATCAGAGAGATCAGGAACAGGATGATCAACGCGACCCCGGCGAGTGCCGCCGGCACGATCGTCATCGCCACCGGACTCGGTCCGGGGAACAACCCGATCCGCAGGAAGATGCCGCACACGACCAGCGCGCCCAGGTAGATCGTGTAGAGCAGGACGAGGAACGCGACCATCCTGCTGGCCGTCTGGCGCGGGCCCATCCCCGCGCGGCGCAGCGCCCAGTAGGTGAGCGCGACCCCGCCCGCCCCACCGGCGGCGAACAGGCGCGTGGCGGCCAGCCCGGCGAGCGTGATCTGGTACGAGGTGCGCCAGTCCAGCCGCGTGCGGACCCGCGGCGCCACGCCGGCCCCGCCGAGGATGCCGCGAAAGAGCGCGATGTAGGCAGCGAACGACAAGAGGTTGAAGCCGAGCGCGACCGCCATCCAGACAGGGTCGGCGTCCTCGATCCTGCGCAGCGAGTCCTCCAGGCCGGCGAGCTCCGGCAGCACGAAATAGAGCGCCACCAGGATCACGAGCACGACGAGCGTGTAGACGAGCAGCCGCCGCCCGCCGAGCAGCATTTGGGTCTCGACCCCTTCGGTCACCGGCTCCTCGACGCCGTTGAGGGCCGCCGCCTCGCGCTCGTCGTGCTCGCGCTCCTGCTTGTCGGTCAGCCGCGCCTGCGTCGTGGCTTCCTCGGAGCCGCCGCGGCCCTTCACGCGACCCTCTCTTCGAGCGCGCGTACGTGGCGCGCCACCGCCTCCAGCGCGGGCGCCGCACGCGGCCCGAGCCGGCGGATCGTCTCGGCCAGCGCGGCCCCGGCGGCGAGGTCCACGACGTAGTGCTCGCCCAGGTAGACGAGCGCAAAGCCGAGCACCCCGGTGTACGTCCACCCGGCCGCTCCGGCGGCAGGCCCCGCCTCGGCGAGCATCCGCGCCGCCATCAGGGAGGTTGCGAAGTGAAGCGAGGGCATGGCCGCCAGCGGGTTTCCTCCCAGGAAACCGTACAGAGGGGACCAGAGCCGCCCCCAGACCCGCTGCCCGACCTCCGCCATGATCCTCCGCATCCCCGGGATCCTTCCCCGCTCGGCCGCCCACCAGGGCGGGGCCGTGGGCACCACGAAGTACCCGATCAGGCCGAGATCGAACACCGCGCAGATCATCGT
>JBOGZM010000133.1:0-3027 GCA_050697255.1 Solirubrobacterales bacterium | reverse complement strand
GGGCTGCGGGCCGGGAACGTGGTCGGCGACCGGCCGCTGCGCGCCGCGACGCGGTTGCTGCGGTCCGCCCTCGGCACCGAGCTTGTCCCGGCATGGCCGGGCGGCATGCCGGGCCCGGCGCGGGCGCTGCCGGCCACGGCGCGGGAAGGCGCGGCCGCCGTCTACCTGCCCACCTGCGTGAACCGCATCTTCGGGCATGCGCCCGGCGCGGCGCGGGAGTCGACCCTGCCCGAGGCGCTCGCGGCGGTGTCTGCGCGGGCCGGGCTCCCGGTCTGGATACCGCCGGACGCGGCCGGTCACTGCTGCGGCACGCCCTGGAGCTCGAAGGGCTACCGCGCAGGTCATGAGTTCATGGCGAACCACACGGTGGATGCCCTGTGGCGCTGGACGGAGGACGGCCGCCTCCCCGTGGTGATCGATGCAAGCTCGTGCACGCTGGGGCTGGTCGACGACACGGCGGCGCAGCTCGACGAGGCAAACCGCGCACGTCATGAGCGCCTTCAGCTCCTGGACTCTGTGTCATGGGCGCACGACCGGCTGTTGCCGGGCCTGACGGTCCAGCGCCGGCTGCGCGCAGCGGCCGTCCACCCTCCCTGCGCCGCGCGGCACATGCGGCTCACCGGCAAGCTCGAGCGGCTGGCGGCGGCGGTCGCGGACGAGGTCTTCGTGCCGGCGGCCGCGACCTGCTGCGGATTCGCGGGCGACCGGGGGCTGCTCCACCCGGAGCTGCCGCGGGCGGCCACGGCCGACGAGGCGGCGGAGCTCCGAGGCCGGGACATCGACGCCCACCTGTGCAGCAACCGCACCTGCGAGATCGGGCTGCAGCAGGGAACGGGGGCTGCGTTCGAGTCGTTCGTGTTCGCGCTGGAGCAGGCCACACGCCCGCTCGCGGCCGGCGATGCCGGCCTGCCTTGAAACGAAGCCGGCCCGCTGGAGTCAGCGGGCCGGCCGGAATGCGCTCTTGCTAGTGGGCGATCAGCGCTTCTTGCACCTCTGCTTGTAGCTCACCGTCTTGGTCTCGCCGGTCGCGAAGTAGAAGGTGCCCGTGGCCTTCCAGGTGCGCTTGCACCTGCGCGGGGCGATGATCAGGTAGTGCTTGCGCTTGCCCTTCCTGATGCTCTTCCTGGGCGTGTTCGTCTTCACCGACGTGACGGACGCGTCGGGCGCGCTCGGCAGCGTCTTGATCGGTGGGATGCTGAAGTCGAGCGTGTACTTCCCGCGCCTCTTGATCACCTTGCCGACCGACACGAACGTCGGGCCGAGGTCGGGGAACACGTACACCAGCACGGTGTCCCTACCGCCCTGCTTGGCGCCGTTGAAGATCGTCAGCTTGCCGTTGACCGGGTCCTCGACGACCGGACGGGCAAGGCCGATGCCGGTGCCCCTGCCGATCTTCGACCTGCGCGGGCACGCGTTCGGGCCCTTGGCCTGGAGAGACGCCAGCTTGCAGCGCGGGAACTTGCTGGCGTTGTACTTCCCGCCCGGGAGCTTGATCACGACGCGGTTCATGATCGGCGGCTGCAGCGCACCGGGAGTGTCGTCCGCGGAGGTGAAGGACACCTTCAGCCCGGTGGGCTTGTTCGCCTTGTTCGGTTTCGCGGACGCGCTGAACGTCATGTTGACGGCCGCGTAGGCGACGCCCGCCAGCGCCAATGCGGCCACGGCGGTGCCCAGGCCCAAAAACAGCTTCCTAAGCATTCATTCCTCCTCCGGTCGATTTGCCCATCGGCGCAGCGGGAAATCCTGGCCGACCGGCCCATAGCAAGGGTTCCCCAGGGAGGTTCTCTAAGCGTTGACTTTGCGTTAAGGCGTCTTAACGTGACGCCGTCGGCGACCGGGCGGTGGCGGCCTGGAGCGCATCGCCGTAGCTGGGGTAGGCCTTCACGGCCTCGATCTTGTCGTCCCGGAAGATGAAGATCCAGCCCACGGCGTCCTCCTGCTCGGGCCCGTGACGCGGCGCCGAGCGCAGTGCCCCGAGCGCGAGCACCCGGTCGCCGTAGTCCTGCACGTAGTCGAGCATGCACTGCCACTCCGCGCATGAGGCGGCGACCCTTTGGTAGTACCCGCGGATTGCCGCCTCGCCGCGGTCGTCGCTCAGCATGCCGTAGAGATGGCTCTCCACCCGGGCGTCGTCGTGGTAGGCGAGGACGAGCTCCGCCAGCGCCTCGGCGTCGCCGGCAGCACAGCGGTTCGAGAGCCCAAACAGGCGCTCGACCACATTGACATGGCGCAAGGCCACGTACCAGCCTCCTGTAGAACAACCTCCGTCGCAGACACTCCCACTCCTGGCAGTCGCTGTCAAGCAGCTGCGGGCGTCGGCCTCAGCAGCAGCCGATTGCCCGCGGGGTCGACCACGGCCAGCCCCTCTTCGCTGCGACCTGCCTCCACGCCCGCCGCAGCGAGGCGCTGCCCGGCTGCGTCGAGCTCGGCCGCGCTCGGCAGCACGATCTCGAACCGGTCCAGGCCGCGGGCACCCGGCGGTGGCGGGGGTGCGCCCTCGCCCATCCACGTGTTCAGCCCCACGTGGTGGTGGTATCCGCCCGCCGAGACGAACAGCGCGCCCGGGTAGCCGCGCACGGTCACGTCGAGACCAAGCGCTCCCGCATAGAACGCCTCGGAGGAGCGCAGGTCCGCGACGTTCAGGTGCACGTGTCCCAGCCGGGTGCCGGACGGCATGCCGCCCGCCCGGGAGTTGTCGTCGGGAAGCTCCTCGAGCACGGCCTCGAGATCGAGTGGAAGCGTGTCCATCGCGATCTCGCCGTCGACGTGCCGCCATTCCTCTCGCGCGCGGTCCCGATAGATCTCGATGCCGTTCCCCTCCGGGTCGCGCAGGTAGAGCGCCTCGCTGACGAGGTGGTCCGACGCGCCCGTGAAGCGCCAGCCCGACTCGGACACGCGTCGGAGCGCGCGCGCCAGCTCGACCCGGCTCGGAACGAGGATCGCGAGATGGAACAGCCCCGTCGTCCCGGGCGCGCGGGGCGGTGCGTCGGGTGTCGGCGCCAGCTCCACGATCGGTCTGCCGTCATC
>JBOGZM010000132.1:0-9883 GCA_050697255.1 Solirubrobacterales bacterium | reverse complement strand
ACCCATGGCCGAGCAGCAACGGCGCCAGCCCCGTGGCGGAGCTGCGCGGGATCAGCCGCACATACGGCAGCGATCCGCCCGTGCATGCGCTGCGCGGCGTCGACCTCACGATCCACGCCGGTGACTGGCTCGCGATAGTGGGCCCGTCCGGGTCGGGCAAGTCCACGCTGCTGAACGTCCTCGGGTGCCTGGACCGGCCGACTGCCGGCACCTATCTGATCGAGGGCATCGACGCCGCCGCGCTGAGCGAGGACGAGCGCGCGTCGCTGCGGGCCCGCAGCGTCGGCTTCGTGTTCCAGACCTTCCATCTGCTCGGCCATCGCACCGCGCTCGAGAACGTGATGCTCGCCGACATCTATGCAGCCGGTGACCGGTCCGACCGGCGGGCGCGCGCGCAGACCGCGCTGGAGAAGGTCGGAATGGGGCACAGGCGCGACTTCCTGCCCACCAAGCTGTCCGGCGGGGAGCAGCAACGCGTGGCGATCGCGCGAGCGCTGCTCGGCTCGCCGAGGCTGCTGCTCTGCGACGAGCCCACCGGGAACCTCGACACCGCCAACACGCAGTCGGTGCTGGCCCTGTTCGAAACCCTCGCGGGCGAGGGTCTCACGTTTGTCGTGATCACTCACGACGAGGACGTCGCCGCGCACGCGCGGCGCGCGGTCCGGATCGTCGACGGGCGGCTCACCGAGGTGACCGCGTGATCGGGCGCTTCGCAAAGCGGATCGAGACTCTGCGGAAGCTGTCGCCGCGCACGCGCGAGCGCCAACCCGACTCGGGACAGCTCCCGCAGCCGCGGATGGAGCTGCGCGACCTCCTCTCGGAGTCGGCCGCCGGGCTGATGGCACGCCCGAGTCGCGTCGCCCTCACCGTGCTGGGCACCGTGATCGGCGTGGCGGCGCTCGTGGCGACGCTCGGGCTCTCCAAGACCGCCGGCAACCAGATCACTGGGCGGTTCGACGCCGTGGCGGCCACCGACGTGGTCGTCACCCCGGTGCCGGCCGCGCAACGCGCCGGGGGCGCAGCCGTGAACGTGATCCCCTGGGACGCGGAGGCGCGCATGAAACGCCTCAACGGTGTCAAGCACGCGGGCACGCTGGGCGAGGTGAACGTGCGTGGGCAGCTCGTGCGATCGGTCCCGATCAACGACCCGCAGGGGCGGACCGAGATCCAGCTCCCGGTGCGAGCGGCCTCGGCGGGCCTGTGGCCCGCCGTGCGGGCGGAGCTCGTCGCCGGACGGCTGCCGGACGCGGGGCACGATGCGCGCGGCGACCGGGTGGCGGTGCTGGGCGTCAATGCCGCCCGCCGGCTGGGCATCACGAACCTTGACCAGCAGCCCGCGATCTTCCTGGGCGACCGGCTCTACCAGGTGATCGGCCTGGTCGGAGACGTCCGGCGCCAGGTCTCGCTGCTCGGCTCGCTCACGATCCCGAACGGCACGGCCCGCCGCGAGTTCGACACGGCCGCGCCGACCTCCGTCCAGGTCGAGACCGAGATCGGCGCCGTGGAGCTGATCGTGCGCCAGGCTCCGCCCGCGCTGAACCCGACGAATCCGTCGCTGCTGCGGGTCGCCGCGCCACCCGATCCCGAGCAGCTGCGCGGCAACGTCGAGAACGACCTCAACGCCCTCTTCCTGCTGCTCGGCGGTGTGTCGCTGCTCGTGGGCGCACTCGGCATCGCAAACGTGACCTTGGTCTCCGTGCTCGAACGGGTCGGGGAGATCGGCCTGCGGCGGGCGCTGGGCGCCGCCCGGCGTCACATCGCCGCGCAGTTCCTGATCGAGAGCACCGTGATGGGCCTGCTGGGCGGGATCGTCGGGACGAGCCTCGGGATCCTCGTCGTCGTCGGAGTCGCGGCCAGCCGCACCTGGACTCCGGTGCTGGACCCGCTGATCCCGCTCGCCGCGCCGCTCGTCGGCGCGTTGATCGGCCTGCTGTCCGGAACCTATCCGTCCCTGCGAGCCGCCGCGATGGAGCCCGTCGAGGCGCTCCGGGCAGGCACGACATAGAACGCGACGAATTGGGTTTTTCCACCTATGGTCGTTGAGTGTTCATCCAGAAAGAGAGGAACTCCGTGAAGGTGCGCCATCTCTTGATCCTGGCGTTGGCTCTGATCGCAGCGGCCCTGGTGGCCGGCTGCGGCGACGAGAAGTCCAACGAGCCGCCGCAGGAGCTCGAGGACACCCTCGGCTTCGGCGGCGACGCCGCCAAGGAGGTCCAGAGCCGCGTCGAGAACAGGATCGCCGACTGCATGAAGGCACAGGGATTCGACTACGTGCCCGTTGACCCGTTCGCGCAGCAGCAGGCGCTGACCGGCAAGGCCCGGATCACCGACGAGGAGTTCACGCGCCAGTTCGGCTACGGCATCAGCACGCTGTTCGGCAAGGGCAACGAGCAGTCGAATCCCAACGAGCGGGTCCGCACCAGCCTTTCCGAGGCCGACCGCGCGGCCTACGACCGCGCCCTCGGCGGCGAGAACCCCGGCGTCACCTTCGCCGAGGCGGTCGAGTCGGGCGACTTCACGGAGCTGGGCGGCTGCACCAAGGACGCCAGCGAGGCCGCGTTCGGAGGCGCGGCGGTCCTGACGTCGCTGGTCGAGCGGCTGGACGAGCTCGACGAGCGCATCATCCAGGACCAGCGCATGGTCCGGGCCAACGAGAAGTGGACCGCGTGCATGCTGGAGAAGGGCTATCGCTACGAGGAGCCCGACGAGATCGACAGCGACGTCGAGGAGCGCTTCCAGGCGATCGTGGGCGCCGGAGTCCGTCCGGGAACGTCCACCCCGCCCCAGGGCGCGAGCTTCGACCGCGCCGCGCTCACAGAGCTGCAACGCGAAGAGGTTCGGATCGCGAACGCCGACCTCGACTGCGAGCAGCAGGAGATCGAGCCGGTAGAGCGGGACGTCCGTCCGCAGTACGAGGAGCAGTTCCGCAACCAGAACCAGCGCCTCCTGGCGCGGGTGCAGGCCCCGGAACAGAGCCAGTGAGTGGCGCGATGAGATCCAGACTGGTCGCGATCGTCGCGGCATTGACAGCGATCGCGCTGCCGCTCAGCCTCGGTGCATGCGGCGGCGAGGAGGAGTCGCAGGCGGACCAAACCAAGGCGCGGACGGCTGTCCACACGGACTTCGATGCGGACAACTTCTCGGACTCGACCAAGATCGACAACAGGTTCTCGCCGCTCGAGCCGGGGATGCAATTCACCTACGAGGGCCGCTCCAACCGTGGCGGGGGACGGCTGCCGCATCGGGTGATCTTCACGGTCACGGGCCTCACCAAGGAGATCGACGGGGTCCGAGCGGTCACCCTGTGGGACCGCGACATCAACGCCGGCAAGGAGCTTGAGGGCGAGCTCGCCTTCTGGGCGCAGGACGACGACGGGAACGTGTGGCTGCTGGGCGAGTACCCCGAGGAGTACGACGACGAGGGCAACTTCGAGGCCGCTCCCGACACGTGGTTCTCCGGGATTGACCGTGCCAGGGCCGGCATCATGATGCGCGGGAACCCGCAGCCGGGAACCGGCACGTACCGGCAGGGATATGCGCCCACGATCGGGTTCGGCGACGTCGCGTTCGTCCAGAAGACCGGCCAGCGGGCCTGCGTGCCCACGGGCTGCTACGAGGACGTGCTGATCACCGACGAGACGAATCCCGAGGAGCCAAAGGACGGCCACCAGCTGAAGTACTACGCGCCCAGGGTCGGCAACATCCAGGCCGCACCCGGGAGAGGCGGCGTTGAGCGGGAGATCCTGGAGCTGACGAAGTTCGTCCGCCTGTCTCCCGGCGCTCTCGAGTTCGCCAACAAGGAAGCGCTCGAGATGGAGAAGCGCGCGTACGTGAAGCGCAAGGACGTGTACGGCACGACGCCGCCGCTGGAGCCGATCGAGTAGCAGGACGTCCGGGCGACGTGCTAGCGGCCGCGCCGCCTGCGGACGGCGATCGTCGCTAGGCCGAGGAGTGCCGGCACACCCAGAGCGAGGGGCAGCACGCCGCCCGAGTTGAGGTTCTTCGCCTCCGCCACCCGCACGTCCATCGCGGGGCTGATGGCGAGGCCCTCCCGCGCGGTCGCCGGGCTGTCTCCGGGCAGCACGACGACGTAGATCGCGGCCTCGCCGCCCGTCACCGCGGTGACGTCCCAGGTCACGTCTGTCGACTCGCCGGGGCCCAGCGCGGCGACGCTCTTCGTGCGCTCCTCGGACCAGTCCTCGGGATCGACGTAGATGTCGGTGTCCAGGCCGACGACGTTCAGGTGCGCGACGAGGCCCGAGAGTGGCTGGGCACCCGAGTTCGTGACCCTGGAGCGAAAACCGAAGCTTTCACCGAGCTGCGTCGAGACCGTCGCACGGCTGAGCGAAACCGCGACCGGCGTGGGGATCTGCGCCCGATCCTGTGCCGCGGCCGGTGCGGCCATCGCGGTCAGGCAGACGAGACCCAGCACGAGGAACCGGAACCCGCTCATCCCGGCGCACCTCCGCGCAGGGACATGAAGCGCGGCACCACCAGGATCGCGATAATCGCGAGCACGACGCTCGCCACGATCGGTGAGACGAGCCAGGACAGCTCCTTTGTCCAGTCGAACTGCCTGATGACCACGTCGCGCATGTAGTGCTCGGCGGCGGTCATGGGGTTGACGCGCTGGAGGAGCTCGCCCGCCCAGCCCTGCTTGGCCCCGGCGGGCAGCAGCGTCGGGGCAAACAGCGCCAGGAGGACGAACAGGCTCACCGAGAGGCTGACGCGGTTGGAGCTGGCCAGGACGCTGACGATCAGCCCGAAGGCGGTGAGGGACACGGCGACCAGCGTCCCCACGAACAGGCCTGCCACGAGCGCGTCATCCACGGCCCCGACGTCACGCCCGAGGAACCACACGTACGGCACGGCGACGATCAGCGCGGCGAACCACAGCGACAGCGCCGCGAGCAGCTTCCCGGATGCCAGGTTGCGGCGCGGCACGGGCGTCAGCAGCAGGCTCTCGAGAGTGCCGCGCTCGCGCTCACCGCTGATCGAGTCCGCCGCCACCAGCAGCGCCAGCAGAGCGCCGAACATCACCGCCACCTGAAGGGTGAGGTTCACGGTCTCGCGCTTCTCGAGGAAGTTGATCCCTTCGCTGGTCGCTCCCAGATAGGTGATCACGCTCACCAGGACGCTGAACGCGACCAGCAGCAGCAACCCGCGGCCGCCGAGCCACAGGTCGCGCAGCTCCTGGCCGGCCACGGTGCGCCATGCGCCTGATCTCATATCGAGCCCTCGTCGGTCATCGCCAGGAACGCGTCGCTGAGCCGGGCGCCCTCGAGCTCGAACGCGAGCAACGGCACTCCCGCATCGGCCAACGCTCTGATCGCCTCGCTCACCTTCATCTGAGCGGCCGCCACCTGCCGGGCCTCCCCGAAGCTCACCGCGAGCCAATCGGGACGCCCGTCCAGCGGCTCGGCATCTCCGAGCCCGGGCACCCGGGCGAGCGTGGCGAGCGCGCGGTCGCGCTGCTCTGCGGACACACGGAACCGCGCCCGCCGAGGAGCCGCCGCGTGGCGTGTGACCTCGGCAACGGTTCCCTCCGCGACCACGCGCCCGCGGTTCAGGATCAGCACCCGTGAGCAGGTGTCCTCGACCTCGCCGAGGAAATGCGTGCTCAAGACGACGGTTGCGCCGCGTTCGCGCGCGATGCCCTCCACGAGGCGCAGCACCTGTCGCTGACCCGCCGGGTCGAGCCCGAGGGTGGGCTCGTCGAAGAACACGACCTCGGGATCGTTGATGAGCGCGCGCGCAACGCCCAGCCGCTGCCGCATCCCGCGGCTGTAGATCCCGATCCGCGACGATCCACGCTCAGCGAGGCCGACCTGCTCGAGCAGCGCGTCGGCCGTCGAGCGAGCGCTGGCACGGGACTGGCCGAAGAGCCGCGCATGGTAGCGCAGGAACTCGGCCCCGGTCTGCTGCTCGGGATAGCCCGCGCTCTCGGGCAGGACGCCGACCCGCTGCCGGATCTCCGCCGGGCGCGTGTGCGGGATCCCCGCGACTGCGAAGGTGCCCGCGGTCGGGGCGAAGATCGTGGTCAGCACCCGGATCGCGGTCGTCTTGCCCGCGCCGTTGGGACCGAGGAGGCCGACGACCTCCCCCGCGCGCGCAGAAAAGGTCAGCTCCTCGACCGCTACGACCGCGCCGTAGGCCTTCTTCAGGCCACGTGCCTCGAGGGTCACACCTATCCCTTGGTGAAGCTCACCAGCTCTTCGCGCCCGCTGCCGCCCGACACCTTGACGTTCAGCACCGGGCCCACGCCCCTGGCGTAGTGCTTCTCCTCGGCGACGTCGGGCTCGAGGGGAGTCGTGTCTCTGGTCTGCAGGCAGTCCTGGAACGTGCCGGCGGGCACGCTGACCCTCTCGGTGACGCTCAGCACCTCCGCGTTGTCCTCGGCCTTGCCCTCGTAGTACTCCTGCCGGTACTTCAGCCCGGGGCTGGGATCGGCGGGGATGGCGATACCGGCCCGGGCGCCGTCGACGCCGTGCTCCCACGAGCCGCCCGTCGAGACCACCTTTCCGCCCTGGTAGTCCTTGACGTCCTCGCCCAGGTACCAGATGTTGCCGTCGGAGTCCTGGGCATACCAATCGTCGGTGACCTCCACCAGGTCGCCGTTGTTGTCGGTGACGGTGTCGCGCACCACCACGGCCTCGATCCCGGCGACGTCCTTCCTGCGGTTCGTGACCTCGACCACGACCCGCTCATCCTCGGAGCGGGACACCCACCTGTTACCGCGGGCCATCGGCCAGTAGGGGTTGTCGATGTCGGTCGTGAAGTCGGCTGGGTCCAGCTCGACCGGGTCGCTCCCCTGCGGCAGGCTCGACCCCGCATCGGCGGAACCGGTCGTCGCATTCTCCGAGCCGCTGCCGGAGTCGTCGTCGCCGCAGGCGCCCACCAGCAGCGCACAGCAGGCGATCGCAAGGACCGCGATCCGCTTCATGCCGGGTCTAATACTGGAGCGCGAGCCGGATCATCAGTCCCCGTCCGAGCCCTCGTCGTCCTCGCCGGCACGGTCGTCGTCGTCACGCTCGACGGCGGTCCGCTCGAGGTCACCGCCGAGGTCGACCTCGACCACGCTGCCGTCGGCCCTCCGCACTTCGACTTCCCACGCTGAGCGGCCCTCGTCCTCGCGCTCCACGCTCACGGCGCGCCCGTCCCCGACCGACTCGACCGCGGCCGCCTTGGCGCGGTCGGCGTCCGGCCCGGTGGCCTGCTCGTCGTCGCCGCCGACGGCCTGGGCGAGACCCACGCCCCCGACGCCGAGAGCGACCAGCACCGCTCCACCGATCAGTAGCTTCCTGCTTCCGGTCATCTCGAGTTCATCCTCCGTCCATCGTTGGTGTGGCACGCTACCGTGCCAGCGGGGAATGAGAGTGCGATGAGATCGTCCACCGCTATCGCACCTCCCCCGCCCCGGTGTTCGTGTACGACACGAAGTCGAGGTCGCGTCGAGGAGAACCTCGCCGCGTCGGGCGTGCGTCGTCTCGTGCAGCCAGCCGTCCAGGCCCGGGACCGGCTTCAGGACCTCGACCTCCCAGACGGCACGGCCCTCGTCGACTCCTGCACCCAGCGCGGGGGGTCAAGGCTGAGAATCGGATGGGGCTCGCATTTTCCGCCGCTTTTTCTCATACTGCTCTCACGTTGTGCTGAGAGGTTTGACTGTCCATGCGGATTCTGATCGTCGAGGACGACGTCAAGATGGCGGGGCTGATGCGGCGCGGCTTTCGCGAGGAGGGCATGGCCGCCGACGTCGCCGAGCGTGGAGAGGACGCGATCTGGATCGCCGGGTCGACCGAGTACGACGCACTCGTGCTCGACGTGATGCTGCCCGGGATCGACGGCTTCGAGACGTGCCGGCGCCTGCGCGCGGACGGTGTCTGGGCGCCGGTGCTGATGCTGACCGCCCGCGACTCCGTCGAAGATCGCGTGAGGGGCCTCGACGAGGGCGCCGACGACTACCTGGTAAAGCCGTTCTCGTTCGCGGAGCTGCTCGCGCGCCTGCGCGCGCTGGTGCGCCGGGGCCCGGTCGAGCGCCCGACCCAGCTCAAGGTCGGCGACCTGCGCCTCGACCCCGCGACGCACCAGGCATGGCGCGCCAGGGAGGCGATCGAGCTGTCGCAGAAGGAGTTCGCGCTGCTCGAGACCCTCATGCGCCGGCCCGGTGAGGTGCTGTCGCGCTATCAGCTCCTCGAGCACGTGTGGGACTACGACTACGAGAACCGCTCCAATGTCGTCGACGTCTACATCCGGTACCTCCGTGAGAAGGTCGACCGGCCCTTCGACGTGAAGAGCATCGAGACCGTGCGCGGCGTCGGTTACCGGATGCGCAAGGACGGCGGATCCTGAGCCGGCTGCCGATCAGGCTCAAGCTGACGCTCGCGTTCGCCGCCGTGATGGCCGTCGTGCTTACGACTACGGGGCTGTTTCTGTATCTGAGCCTGGGCCATGAGCTGGACGACTCCACGGACGAAGCATTGCGCTCGCGCGCCGACGAGGTCTCGGCGCTGATCAGGGAGCCCGGCTCGGGGCTTCGGCAGCCTCGCGAGCGGAGGCTCTCGGAGCAGGAGGACAGCTTCGCCCAGCTCCTGGACACGCGCGGGAGGGTGGTGGATACCTCAGCGCGGAGCCGCAAGGAGTCGGTCCTCGCGGCGGCAGAGGTCGCCCGCGCGGAGACCGAGACGATCGTCGTGAGCCATGATTCCGTTCCGGGAGTCGAGGGCGGAGAGGCCCGCCTGCTCGCCACGCCGGTCCGAGCCCGAAACCGGGACCTGATCGTTGTGGTGGGGACAACCCTGGCCGATCGCAACGAGGCGCTCGCGAATCTCGGGAGGCTGCTGCTGATCGGCGGGCCGATCGCGCTTCTGCTGGCGTCCCTCGCCGGCTACGGAGTCGCGACCGCGGCACTGCGCCCCGTCGAGAGGATGCGGAGGCGAGCGGCGGCGATCTCCACCGCCGAGCCGGGCATGCGACTCCCCATGCCGCCCGCGAACGACGAGATCGGCCGGCTCGGGCACACGCTGAACGAGATGCTTGCGCGGCTCGAGGCCGCGTTCGAGCGCGAACGCACCTTCGTGTCGGACGCGAGCCATGAGCTGCGCACACCGCTCGCGGTGCTGAAGACAGAGCTGGAGCTGGCGATCGGCAGAGGTCGCGCCCGCGAGGAGCTGGAGGCGGCGCTGAGGTCGGCCGTCGAGGAGACGGACCGCCTCGTTCAGCTGGCGGAGGACCTGCTGGTGATCGCGCGGTTCGACCAGGGGCGGCTGCCGGTCCGCCTCGCCCCCGTCGAAGTGGAGAACGTGCTGGCCGACGTGCGGGAGCGCTTCGCAATCCGCAGTCGCGAGACCGAGCGCGCCCTGATCGCTGATGCCCCGGACGGACTTCGCCTGGCGGCCGACCCCGAGCGCCTCAGGCAGGCGCTCGGCAACATGGTCGACAACGCCTTCCGTCACGGCCGGGGCACGGTGCGGCTCTCGGCGCGCACATCGAACAGCCATGTCGAGCTGCACGTCAGCGACGAGGGGCCCGGGTTCCCGCCCGACTTCCTCGACGCCGCGTTCGAGCGCTTCACGCGCGCGGACGAGGGCCGCGGCCGGGGCGGCACGGGGCTCGGCCTCGCGATCGTGGAGGCGATCGCGAGCGCCCATCGAGGGAGGGCCGGCGCCTCGAACCGGCCCGAGGGCGGGGCCGACGTATGGCTCGAGCTGCCCACCACGCACGGTTGAATCCGCCGGAATTCGCGGGATAGGATCGCTCTCAGTGTCACGCTCTCGCCCGAGGGCGGTGGCGTCCGACCCGCCCGGTTGGTTCTCGGGCCGGCGACGGGCTGACTCCTAGGCTCGCTGTCGACCCGCGAGGGCCTGACTGCCATGGGTTGTGTCGC
>JBOGZM010000131.1:0-4430 GCA_050697255.1 Solirubrobacterales bacterium | reverse complement strand
GCGCTGGGCCGGCGCGGCCGGCCGGCGCTCGGCAGTCGCATGATGCGAAGCGGCCACGCCGGGTGGGACGTGGCCGCGCTGCAGTTCACGCTTGCCTGGCACGGCTTCCCCTCCGGCAACATCGACGGCGGCTTCGGGTCCCGGACGAAGGCCGCTCTGCGCCGCTTCCAGGCATGGGCCGGATTGTCCGCCGACGGTGTCGCGGGGGCCGCCACCGTGCGCGCGCTCGGAAGACCCGTCCCGCGTTCCCCGATCTGGCTGATCGCTCCGGTGCGCCGGCCGATCGGGGACGTGTTCGGGCCGCGCGGCAACAGGTTCCACACCGGGCTGGACTACCCGGCGCCGACCGGCACGGCCGTCACCGCCGCCGGCCGTGGGCGGGTCACGTTCGCCGGCTGGGACGCGGGCGGCTACGGCAACACGGTCGTGATCGAGCATCCACGCGGCGTGCGCTCGATGTACGCCCACCTGGCCGGAATCGCCGTCCGGCGGGGCACATGGGTCGTGGCCGGCAACCGGGTGGGCACGGTGGGCGCGACCGGCGTCGCGACCGGCCCGCATCTGCACTTCGAGCTGCGGCTCGGGAGCGCGGCGATCGACCCGCTGACGGCCCTGCGCTAAGCGTCGAGCGCGCTCAGCCGGGCGAAGATCGCGGGCGCGTGCCGCACGAAGCGGTCGTAATCGAACAGATCGTCCAACTGCTGGGCCTGGAGCCGTCCGGCAACCTCCGGGTCCGCCTCCAGCAGCTCGCGGAAGGAGCGCTGCTCGTCCCACGCCCGCTGCGCGTCGCGCTGGACGACGCGGTACGCGTCGTCGCGCGTCATGCCCGACTCGATCAGCGCGGTCAGCACCGCCTGGCTGAACAGCGCTCCGTGGGTCAGCTCGACGTTGTCGCGCATCCGGTCCGGGTGCACGCGCATGCCCTCGATCACGCCGGTCATGAGGTGCTGCATGTAATGCAGCAGCGTGGTCGCGTCCGGGAGCGCCACCCGCTCGACGGACGAATGCGAGATGTCGCGCTCGTGCCACAGGGCGACGTTCTCGAGCCCGGCCTGGGCGTAGCCGCGCAGCAAGCGCGCGAGACCCGCGACCCGCTCGCTGGTGATCGGGTTGCGCTTGTGCGGCATCGCGCTCGAGCCCTTCTGGCCCTCGTGGAATGGCTCCTCGACCTCACCCACCTCCGTGCGCTGAAGGTGACGGATCTCGGTCGCCAGGCGCTCCAGCGACGCGCCCGCGAGCGCGATCGCGGTCAGCACCTCCGCGTGCCGGTCGCGCGGGACCACCTGTGTCGAGACCTCCTCCGCGCGCAACCCGAGACGCTCGAGCGCCGTCCGCTCGACCTCCGGCCCGAGCGCGGAGTACGTCCCAACCGCGCCCGAGAGCTTTCCAATCTCGGCCGCCCCGAAGGCGTGGCGCAGGCGGTCCGCCGCACGCCGGCTCTCCCAAGCGAAGCCCGCGAGCTTGACGCCGAACGTGGTCGGCTCGGCGTGCACTCCGTGCGTGCGCCCGATGCACAGCACGTCGGCGAACTCACGCGCGCGCCCGGTGAGGGCGGCGGTCAGCTCATCTGCCCCCGTGAGCAGCTCGCGCCCCGCCTCGCGCAGCTGGAGCGCAAGCGCCGTGTCGAGGACGTCGGAGGACGTGAGGCCGAAGTGGATCCAGCGCCCCGCTTCCCCGACCGACTGCGAGACCAGGTCGACGAAGGCCGCCACGTCGTGGTTGGTGGTCCGCTCGCGCTCGCGGACGGCCTCCGGATCGGGCTGAGGCGCCTGCTTGATCTCCGCGAGGTCCTCGGCGGGGACCACTCCCTCCTCGGCCAGCGCCTCGGCGGCCGCCACCTCGACCTGCATCCAGGTCTCCAGCTTGCGCTCCTCTGACCACACGAGCGCCATCTCCGGACGCGTGTAGCGCTGGATCACGGCGCGGCCGCCGTCACTAGCAGCCCAGGATGCGCGCGGCCAGCACGGCCGCGTTGCGGGCGCCGTTGATCGCCACGCAGGCAACCGGAACACCGGGGGGCATCTGCACGACCGACAGCAGCGCGTCGAGCCCGTCGGCGACGGTGTTCTGGGCCTTGATCGGGACCCCGATCACCGGCAGGTCGGTGTGCGCCGCCACGACCCCGGGCAACGCTGCTGACATGCCGGCGGCGGCGATGATCACCCGCAGCCCCCGCATTTGCGCGTTGCGGGCGTAGTCGGCCACGGCCTCGGGGTCGCGGTGGGCGGACAGCACGCGGACCTCGAAGCGGATCCCCCGCTCACGCAGCTCGTTCTCCGCCGGCTCCAGCGTCGGCTTGTCGCTCGCGGAGCCCATGATGATCCCGACCCGCGGAGCGTCCACCTCCATGTCGTCGAAGGCGCCCTCCGTCTCTGTGCCCGGCGCCGGACCGGATTCCGTCTCGCGTGCGCTGATCGCCGTCCCGCGTTGTGGCCCGAGCGTCTCCACGTCCCCTCAGCTTGCCACGCGCTCGGCCACACGGGCGGCGATGTCGGATCGGTACTGGGCCCCGTCGAACCGGATCTGCTCGATGGCGGCGAACGCGCGCCCGCGCGCCTGTTCCAGCGTCGGCCCGAGCCCGGTCACGTTCAGAACCCTTCCACCCGCGGTCACGAGGTCGTCGCCGCGCCGCGCGGTGCCGGCGTGCGTGATCTCCACGTCGCCGGCGACGTCGAGACCCGTGATCACGTCGCCCTTGCTGGACGAGGCCGGATAGCCGGCGGAGGCCATCACGACCGTCACGGCCCAGTCGCCGGACCAGTCGAGCGTGACCCGTTCGAGCCCACCGGGCTCCAGGCAGGCCTCCAGCGCGGCGAGCAGGTCGCTGCGCAGGCGCGGCAGCACGGCCTGGGTCTCGGGGTCTCCGAAACGGCAATTGAACTCGAGCACCCGCGGCCCGGCGGCGGTCATCATCAGCCCCGCGTACAGGACGCCTCGGTACGTGACTCCGCGCGCGCGCAGCGTGTCGAGGATCGGCTGGTGCACCGCGCGGGTGATCTCGTGGGCGCGCTCCGGGTCGATCCCCGGAACCGGTGAGTAGCTCCCCATGCCGCCGGTGTTCGGGCCCGTGTCGCCCTCGCCGATCCGCTTGAAGTCCTGCGCGGGCGCCATCGGCACCGCTCGCTCGCCGTCGCACAGGGCAAGCAGCGACAGTTCCTCTCCCTCCAGGTACTCCTCGACCAGCACGCGGGATCCCGCTTCGCCGAACCGCCGGTCGAGGAAGCAGTCGCGCAGCGCCCGCTTCGCCTCGCGCGGTGAGGCGGCGATCACCACGCCCTTCCCGGCGGCGAGGCCGTCGGCCTTCAGCACGGCCGGATAGGAGGCGCAGTCCATCTGGGCCTCGGCCTCCTCGTAGGAGGTGAACTCGACCCACGACGCGGTCGGTACTCCGGCGTCGCGCATGAGCGCCTTGGCGAACGCTTTGCTGCCCTCGATGCGGGCGGCATCGGCCGACGGACCGAAGGCTCGCAGCCCCTCCGCCTGGAGTGCGTCAACCAGCCCCGACACGAGTGGCGCCTCCGGGCCCACGACGGTCAGGTCCGCGCGCCGCCCGGCCGCCAGCCGCACCACGCCGTCGACGTCATCGGCGGCGACGTCGAAGCAGGTCGCGTCCGCCGCGATGCCGGCGTTGCCGGGCGCGCACAGGACATCCGGCGCCCGCGGGCTGCGGCCCAGCGCGCGCACGATCGCGTGCTCGCGCCCGCCGCTCCCCACCACGAGAACCCTCATTGCGTCCTCTGGTACGCGACGTAGCAGGCGATTCCGGCGCCGAGCAGCACGAACAGCAGGCTCCCGCTGCGTGCCACGTCGCCGACGTCGACTCCGTAGAACAGCCCGTACGGAACGACGTACGTCCACACGCAGCCCGCGATGGCGATCCATCCCGTCTCGGGCCCGCGGTAGCGCCCGCTCGCGCGCAGCACGAGCTCGCCCATCGCGATTCCGATCAGCCAGCCGAGGATCAGCGCGAAGAACAGCCCCACGCCCTGGAGCAGCACGATTCCGAGCCCCATCAGCAGGCCTCCGGCGAAGGCGGCCCCGATCGCGCGCGCGGCCCGGTCGGGGCGCAGGCGGACGATCGCGGAACGAGGCTGCCTGGCGCACTCCGGGCACTTGATCCCGACGGGGGTGTAGACCATGCAGTCCGTGCAGATCGGCCGCTCGCAGTTGGAGCACGACACCGCGGTCTCGCGACCGGGATGGCGGTAGCAGACGGCCTCGGTGGTCGTGGTGTCTTGCGTTTGGGATTCCAACTGGATCGAGGCGCCCCGTCCCGCCGGGAGCGGAGCGCCCGTCGATACTACTGGCCGTCCTCAGACCGATTCGATGAACTCGTCGATCGGGATCGCGGGCAGCGACTCGTAGTGCGCCGTGCCACGCGAGCCCAGCTCCAGCGACACCTTTGCCATCGTCTTCTCGTCGGGCGCCTC
>JBOGZM010000130.1:0-3543 GCA_050697255.1 Solirubrobacterales bacterium | reverse complement strand
CACATCGCGGCGCACGCGGCCCAGCTCGCGCTCGGCGCTGGTGCGCCTGGTCCAGGGCTGGATCGCGCCGACGAGGCGGTCGCGGATCTCGAGCGCCGCGCCGACCGGCACGAGCAGCGCCGACTCGGCGACTCCCGTCACCTGGGTGACGACGCTCTCGGCCTGCTTCGCCTCGGCGCTCACGCGCTGAGTCGCGGCGGCGCGGGCGGAACGGGTTGCTGCGGTGGTCCGACGGCGGGCGGCCCCCCGGCGGCGGGTGGCCGTGCCACGCTTGCCGGCGGCGCTACGAGAAGCTCTTGCCGCGGCGGTGGTGCCGTTCGGGTTCGAGCCCGAACGGGTGGTCGTCGCGGCCCGGGGGGTCCCCTGCCGCCTGCGCTTCGCCTGGCCGCGCTTGGCGGCGGCGCTGCGCTGGGCTCGTGAAGCTGGTGTGGTCGTAGGTGCCATTCGTCGATGCGCCTCCTGTGGCCTCTGGGCCTCTAAGGGTAACAAGCTTACATTTAAGTTACCCGGAATCTAACAGATCGAACACATGTTTGTCCGCAATCCGCGGAAAGTTACACTCCGACGATGCCCGAAGGCGACACGATCCTGTCCATCGCGGGCCAGTTGCGGCTCGACCAGCGGGTCGAGCGGCTGGCCATCCCGCAGCGGCGCCACGCGCTGGATCGGTAGCCCCAGAAGTTCGGCGGCGCGTGCGTGCGGCGCATCGACACCCACGGGAAGCACCTGTTCCTGCGCTGGGACAACAGAACGAGAGCCTCTACGACTGCCGGATCGATCCGTGGAGGCGGCTTTCCGACGTGCCGGGCGAGGACCTCGAGCGGGTCGTGCGGACGGCGCGGGACATGATGCTGCGCGAGGTCCGGCGCGGCGGCCGCCTGTCCGGCGGCGACGTCTTCGAGCAGGGCGGGAGGAGATGCCGGCGCTGCGGCGACCGGATCCTCGTGCGCGGTCAGTGGGACGAGAACCGCATGACGTACTGGTGCCCCACGTGCCAGACCTGAGCCGCTGACTCAGCCGGAGAGGCCCGCCGCCGCGCGGGCTCGGTCGTGATCCACGTAGAGGGCGAGCTTGACTGCCCTGCCATCACGAACCGTCCAGACGCTCCAGTAGGTCTGTTCCAGCTCCAGGCCGCTGCCCTTGCCACGTGCCCGGATACGGTGCGTCACGAACACGAGGTCGCCGTGCTCGACGAACTCATCCGGTTCGATCAGCCACGAATCCCAGATCTCGAACATCTCGCTCGCCAGCCGGCGAAAGCCCGCGAGGCCCACGTACCGGTCCGGGTTCAGCACCCGATCCGTGGCGTCGATCTCGAACTCGCGGTCGAGCAGCTTCTCCATGGTCTCGAAATCGCCCCGGTTCCAGGCGTCATAGCCGCGTCGGATCAGTTGCTCCCGGTCGGACATCGGCCCCAAGTATCGCCCGGCGCGCCAAAGACGGCTCGTTAGGCTTGCCTGAATGTCGATCGCCGGCCACGGACCTGCTCCAGCGCTGGAGGTCAGCGCGCTGACCAAGCGCTACGACGACCGCACCCTGGCGCTCGACGCACTCGACCTGACGATCCCGGACGGCGCGTTCTTCGGGCTGCTGGGGCCGAACGGGGCCGGCAAGACGACGCTGATCAACTCGGTCACAGGGCTCGTGCGCGTGACCTCCGGGTCGATCCGGGTGTTCGGCCACGAGGCCCTCGGCGACGGCCTCGAGCCGCTCGCCGCGCGGACGCTGATCGGCCTCTCCCCGCAGGACGTGAACCTCGACCGGTTCCTGACCGTGTACGAGTCGCTGCTCTACCACGGCGGCTACTACGGGATGAGCCGCGCGGACGCGGCCCGCCGGTCCGAGGAGATGATCGACGTCTTCGACCTGCGCGCGAAGCGCGATACCCGCACGACGCGCCTGTCGGGAGGGATGAAGCGGCGGCTCCTGCTCGCGCGGGCACTGCTGCACGAGCCGCGGCTCGTGATCCTCGACGAGCCCACCGCCGGCGTGGACTTCGAGCTGCGCATGGAGCTGTGGCGCTACATCCGCCTGCTGCACGAGCGCGGCACGACGATCCTGCTGACGACGCACTACCTCGAGGAGGCAGAAGCTCTCTGTGAGGAGATTGCACTGATTCGCGGCGGTCGTATCGCCGCCCTCGACACGCCCGCCGGCCTCCGGGAGCGCTACGGCGCCGCGTCGCTGGACGAGGTCTACCTGAAGGCGATGGACGCCCACGCCGAGCACGTGGAGGTGACGTGACCACCCTCGCGGGCCGGATGACCGTGCCCGAGCTGCGTCGGCAGTCCTACCTGAGCCTGTTCTGGCTCGCGGCCCGGGAATGCCTGCGCGTCAGCCGCCTCTGGAGCCAGACCGTGCTCGCGCCCGTCGTGTCCTCGCTGCTGTTCGTGGTCGTGTTCGGCCTGTCGCTCGGGAGCCGCATCCGGCACGTCGGTGGCTTCGACTACGAGGTCTTCATCCTGCCGGGGCTGGTGGCGATGGCGATGCTGACCGCCGCGTACGCGAACAACTCCAGCTCGATCTTCCAGGCCCGCAACGACCGCTACATCGACGACATCCTCGCCGCGCCCATGCTGCCGTGGCAGGTCAACGTGGGGCTGACCGTCGGCGGCGTGCTGCGGGCGCTGCTGATCGGCGGCGCGCTGACCGCGATCGGAGCGCCGCTCCTGGGCGTGCCGATCGAGGAGCCGCTGCTGCTGATCGTCGCCGCGCTGCTGGCGATCATGCTGTTCGCGTCGCTGGGCGTGATCGTCGGGATCTACGCGCAGACGTGGGACCACCACTCGTTCGTATCGAACCTCGTGATCCAGCCGCTCGCATTCGTGGGCGGCGTCTTCTACTCGGTTGACATCCTGCCGTCGCCGTGGGAGGAGCTGTCCCACGCAAATCCGCTCTTCTACATGGTCGATGCGATCCGGCACGGCTTTCTGGGCCAGAGCGACGTGTCGCCGCTCGTATCGCTGCCGATCACGTTCGGGCTCGCGACTGCCATGTTCCTGTGGTCGGTGTGGCTGTTCCGATCGGGCCACAGGCTGAAGCCATAGCGACGCACGCCGTCAGAGTCGCGACGTTCCTGGTGGCCCTGCTCATCGCGACCGGCGGATGCGGCGGCGGTGACGGGGGCACCGGCACCGAGCCGGCAGAACCCGACCTGGGCACGTCGGAGGAGGCCTCCGGAGAGCCGGCCGGGGACCTGGCGGGAGAGTCGCGTCCCTCGCGGCGGGACCGCGAGGTGATCAGGCAGCTCGAACGGCATCTGAGGCAGGAGGCGGTCGGCGTGTCGGGGGGGTGGACGTTCGCCGACGTCGAGGATGTGCAGGTGCGGGGCACCGAGGTCGCGATCCAGACCGGCCTGCGGCCGGCGCGGCGCGACGCAGCCGCGTCGTTGTGCCTGGCCGCCCGCCGCTTCTTCCTGGAGGGGGGACAGGGCCAGACGCCCTACGACGTGGTCGTCACGGGGCGCCAGGGCGCGGCATTCGGGAGGTGCTGAGGCACTGGGCGGCGGCTCGCTAGCCTGGTCCGGTGCCCGCGGTGCTCGAA
>JBOGZM010000129.1:0-2132 GCA_050697255.1 Solirubrobacterales bacterium | reverse complement strand
GCCCGGCGAGGCGCCCTCTCACCGCTCGTCCGCTTCGTACACGGTGACGCCGAGTCGCTGCCGTTCGGGAGGGGCACGTTCGACGCGGTGTTGTGCGAATGCTCGCTGTGCACGTTCCCGGACAAGCCACGCGCGCTGGCCGAAATGCGCCGGGTGCTTCGCGGGCGCGGAACCGTGATGATCTCCGACGTGATCGCGGTGATGGCGGAGCTGCCGGCACCGCTCAGGGGCGCGGCGGGCCAGGTCGCCTGCGTCGGCGACGCGCGCGACTCCGACGGCTATGCGGCGTTGCTCAACGGCAGCGGCTTCGACCTGGTCGCCCACGAGCGCCACGACGGGGAGCTCGTGCGGATGCTCGACCGCGTGCAGGCGCGGGTCCGCGTCGCGCGCATGACGGGGCTGGGGCGGATGCAAGGGTTGTCGGGCGCATTCGACGTGGCACTCGATCTGCTCGAGCTGGCGCGCGACTCGGCGCTCGGCGGACTGCTCGGCTACGGGGTGTTCGTGGCCCGCGCGCGTTCTTAGTCCGGCGGCGGCGGTTCGCGCTCGATCCGCATGCGCACCGCTTGCGCGGTGCGCTCGGCGATGTCGGGCGCCGGTGTCTGCTGGCGCAGGCCCGGCAGGGTCGCGACTAGCCGCCGCAGCTGCCGGATCGCACGCCGGCACTCCGGACACAGGCCTTCGTGTCGGGCCAGCCGTCGCTGCTGACGGGGACGAAGGTCGCCGTCCACGTAACGGGACAGGCGTGGGCCCGCCCAGTGGTGGTCGCGGTGGAAGTTGAGCCTGCGCCACGTGAGTTCCATGCTCACCGCTTGGACCCGCCTTCGGCCGATTTCGTTTCATGGTTGTGATCCGCCTCGAGCAAGGGCTCGAGGCTTCCGCGCACCGACATGCGCGCCCGGTGCAGCCGGCTCTTGAACGCTGCCTCACCCAGGCCCATGATCGAGGCTGCCTCGTGCGTGCTGAAGCCCTCGATGTCCCGCAGGACGAGCGGCACCCGGTATTCCGGCTCGAGCTGCTTGACGGCGCTGTCGAGCGCATCGAGCAGCTCGTGTCGCTCCGCAAGCTGAGCCGGGCGCGGGCGATGGTCGCGGACGCGGTCGAGGTTGTCATCCGTGGCCGCCGCGATCTCCGGTGGCGGCCGCCGCTCGAGCCGTCGTTTGGCCTCGTTCACGCCGATTCGGTACAGCCACGTGAAGAAGGTCGACCGGCTCTCGAACTTGGCGATGTTGCGCCACGCCCGCACGAACGTCTCCTGGAGCGCATCCTCTGCATCGCCTCTGTCCGAGGTGACCTTCAGCAGCACGCCGTACAGTCGGTCTGCGTGGCGGCGGACGAGGGCCTCGAAGGCAGCCACGTCACCATCGCTGGCGCGCGCAACGAGCCGCTCGTCCGGCGTGTTGGCAGGAGTCCCGGGGGTGTGCTCGGCAGTCGCGTCGGAACGCCGACCGAGCTCGTGCCGGGCTCTTGAGCACATGGCCCCGATGCTAATGGCAGCGGCGACTCGGGGCCCCGGCCCGATCCGTCGAACCGTTGTCGCAGCGGTCCGGGTCAAAGTGGTGTGTCGATCCGTGTACTCGCATTGCCGGGTCTGCTCGCGGCAGCGCTCGCGCTCGCAGCATGCGGCGGCAGCGACGGCGGTGGAAGCGTCCGCGCAGCGGGCGCCCCGAAGCTCACTACGGCGGACCTGCCCAAGCCGCTGGCGCGGAACGTCAGACAAGCCAACCTCATCATCGACGGGGCGGGTGATCTGCTCACACGCAAGCTGCGCCAACTGCGGGGGTTCCCGGTGGTGGTGAACCAGTGGGCCTCGTGGTGTGAGCCGTGTCGGTTCGAGTTCCCGTTCTTCCAGACGGCTGCCCGCCGGCACCGGGCGCAGGTGGCCTTTCTCGGCATCGACATGCGCGACTCCAAGGATGACGCGAAGCGCTTCCTGGAGGAGATCAAGGCGCCGTTTCCCTCGATCTTCGACCCCGACGCGGCCTACATCTCATCGATCGGTGGCGGCCAAGCCTCGCCGACCACCGTATTCATCGACCGTCGGGGCGAGGTCGTCTCGGTTCATCCCGGAGCGTACGCGAGCGCAGATGCGCTCGAGGCGGATATAGCCCGCCACGCGCTCCCACGACGCC
>JBOGZM010000128.1:0-2849 GCA_050697255.1 Solirubrobacterales bacterium | reverse complement strand
GTTCAGTCCACTACCGCAGACTTCTCGTCCGCCGCCTTCTCGGCGGCGGCACGGGCCGTCTCGGCGGCCGCCCGCGTGCGCGCGTGCTGCGCGATGAACTCCTCGGTCGCCTCACGGGCCAGGTTGTCGGGGCGCTGGGTGTAGGGCGACTTCATGAGGTACGACGAGGGGCCGTCCAGCTGGCCGCCGACGCCGTGGTTCATCGCCAGCTTGCAGCAGCGCACCGCGTCGGTGACGATGCCGGCCGAGTTCGGCGAGTCCCAGACCTCGAGCTTCATCTCGAGGTTCAGCGGCACGTCGCCGAACGCCTGACCCTCGACGCGGATGTGGGCCCACTTGCGGTCCGTCAGCCACGGCACGTAGTCCGAGGGGCCGATGTAGACGTCGTCGGCGGGCAGCTCATGGTCGAGGATCGACGTGACCGCGTTGGTCTTGGAGATCTTCTTGGACTCCAGGCGCTCGCGCTCGAGCATGTTGTAGAAGTCCATGTTGCCGCCCACGTTCAGCTGGCTGGTGCGCTGCAGCCGCACGCCGCGCTCTCCGAACAGGCGCGCCAGGGTGCGGTGCACGATCGTCGCGCCCACCTGGGACTTGATGTCGTCGCCGATGATCGGCAGGCCGGCCTTCTTGAAGCGCTTGTGCCAGTACGCCTCGCGCGCGATGAACACCGGGATGCAGTTCACGAACCCGCAGCCGGCCCCGAGCGCCTGCTCGACGTACCACTTGGTGGCCTCCTCGGAACCGACCGGGAGGTATGAGACCAGCACGTCCGTGTGCGTCTCGCGCAGCACGGTCGCGATGTCGGCGGTCTCGCCGGGCGCCTTCTGGATCTTCTCCTTCAGGTACTTGCCGAGGCCGTCATGCGTCATGCCGCGCATCACCTCGACGTCGAGGTTCGGGACGTCGCTGAACTTCAGCGTGTTGTTCTGGCCGCGCCAGATCGCCTCGGACAGGTCCTTGCCGACCTTGTCGGCGTCGATGTCGAACGCGGCCGTGAAGGTGATGTCGCGGACGTGGTAGCCGCCCAGGTCGACGTGCATGAGCCCGGGGACCTGCTCACCCGGGTCGGCCTCACGGTAGAACTCGGCGCCCTGGACGAAGGATGAGGCGCAGTTCCCCACGCCCACGATCGCGACTCGGACCTCGTCGCGGTGCCCGAGGGTGCCGTTCCCGGCGCCGTTCGTGGCCCCATTGCCGGCGCCGTTGCCCTTGGTCATCTAGATGGCCTCCTTGTGGTCCAAGTTCATGGGAAAGTCGTCGTCTCGTCTTCCTCGCGGGGGCGGAGGGTCATGTGGCAGTACCGTCCGGCGCGCCGCTGGTTACTCCCGGCGGCCCACCCTCGTCGGCAAGCTGCTGGCGGACATGCCAGATCCGCTGGCCGACGGTGAAGACCGTGAGGCCGGCCATCGCGTAAATGGCCGGAGCCAGGAGCTCGAAGTCACCCAGCCCGGCGCCCTTGGCGAACAGCAGGCCTCCCGCCAGCAGTACTACCCGTACCGGGCGGGTCGCCAATCCTACCTTGCACTCGACGCCCAGGGCCTCGGCGCGAGCCCGCGTGTAGCTGACCATCAGCGATCCCAGCACGACGACCACCGTGGCGGCGACGGCGAACTCGTCCCCGCGCGAGGCGAAATAGGCCGCGACCGCAGTCAAGACGATGCCCTCCTCCATCCGGTCCAGAGTCGAATCGAGGAACGCACCGAACAGCGTCCCCTTGCCCGACATGCGCGAGTAGCGCCCGTCGAGGGTGTCCATCAGGCTGCCGACGATGAACGCCAGCCCCGCCAGAAAGAACAGCCGCTGTGTGATCAACACGGCCGCCACGACATTCAGCACGAGCCCCGTCATCGAGATCGAGTTGGGGGTCAGCCGGGACTCGATCAGCCGGCCCCGGACGTTCTCGCGCAGATCCGCGGCCGTCCTGCCCGCGACCCGCTCGCGTTGGCCGCGCGGCGCTCTGCCATTCGGCCGTTCGCGCATGCGCCGTGGCCCGCCCCTTGACGCAGTCATCGGCTTGGAGAGTAGTGAAGCGCGGGTTAGGCGGTCGCCTCGCGCGGTCCCGCTGACCACGACCATGCAGCGGGCCACAGGCGTGAGAGGACGTGGGTGGCGACGAGCGCTGACGTGCCTGCCACGAACGCGCCCGCGACCGCGTCCATGAACCAGTGGTTGCCGGTCACGAGCACGACGAACGTGATCACGAGCGGATAGACGGCCCACAGCACCTTCGCGAGACGGTTGCGGACGACGAGGAGCGCGGGCACGGAGATCATCAACGCGAATGCCACGTGCATGCTTGGCACCGCTGCGTAGGGATTGAAGAACAGTGCCACCAACCCGGAGTCGTGCTTGACGTTCACGTAGTACGCGATCGTGTCCACGAACCCCAGCTCGGGGAAGAAGCGCGGCGGCGCGGTGGGCATCAGCACGTAGCCGACGAGCGCCAGGCCCATCGCGACCATGAACATGTTGCGCACGAAGTAGAAGCGGTCGTTGTGGCGCAGGTAGAGCCAGACCAGCGCTCCGGTCGTCATCACGAAGTGCGAGTTGACGTACATGAAGTTGGCCATGTCGATCAACACGCGCTGACCCATCGCCCATGCCTGCAGCCCCTGCTCGAAGAACAGGCCGGTGCCCTGCTCGAAGTCGACGATCGCGCGCGCGTTCGAGAACGCGACCGCTGGGTTCGACTCCGCCACGCCCCGCACCGTCTCGTACAGGATGTCCGCCATCACGAACAGGGACAGCTGCAACAGCGCGTCGGAACCACCCTTCGGCAACCAGCGCAGCCGCGGAGCGCGGCCCGTGCGCCTGGTGTGCCAGCGGAGGATCCCGGCGAGCGCCAGCAG
>JBOGZM010000127.1:0-4979 GCA_050697255.1 Solirubrobacterales bacterium | reverse complement strand
GCTTCGCCCCGTGAGCACGAGGATCCGGATCGGCAGCGCCTCGGCTCGGATCTGCCGGGCGACGTCGAACCCCTGGAGCTCGCCGGGCAGGGACGGATCCAGAAGGACGACGTCGGGCCGCAGCGTTCGGCACGCCTCGAGCGCCGAGTCCCCGTCCATGCACACTCCGACCAACTCGAGGCCCGGGGAGTTCTCGCACGCCACGCGGATCACGCCCCGGATCACCGCGTGGTCCTCGACGACCAGGACTCGGGTCGCGACCGAACGCTCGGCGACCGAGGTCGTCACGACGACGAGCCGGCCACGCCCGTCGTGCCGGTCAGCGCGAGGCCGTGTCGCCAGGCGAGCGTCACGGCCTCGATCTTCGAGTGCACGCCGAGCTTCGCCAGGATGCTCTTCACGTGGGTCTGGACCGTGAGGGCGCTGATCCCCAGGCTCTCGGCCACCTTCGACGTCGACTCGCCGGCGGCGATCGCCTGAAGGATCTCGGTCTCGCGCGGCGTGAGCCGCTTGAGCAGGCGCCCGCCGGTCGGCGGCAACCGGCCGTTGTGCAGTTGCTGCAGAACGGGCGCGAGGTCGCGCTCGGGCATCACGAGCTCGCCCGCGGCCGCCCGGCGGACCACGTCCATCAGCTCGTCCACGGCGCGGGTCTTCGGAACGTAGCCACAGGCGCCGGCCGCGAGCGCGTCGGCGATGACCTCGGGGTCCAGGGTCGCCGAGAGCACGACGACCTTCGCCTGGGGCGAGGAGCGTCGGATCAGGCGTGTCGCCTCGATCCCGTCCATGCCCGGCAGATCCAGATCCATGAGGACCACGTCCGGGTCGGCGTGGTCGACGTCGAGCAGCCGCAGGGCCTCCTCGGCGTCGCGGGCCGAGCCGACCAGCCGGACGTCCGGCTGGCGGGTCAGCAGCATCGCGAGCGCCTCGGAGAACATCTCGTGGTCATCGACCACGAGCACTCGGGTGGCTTCCGGCGCGGTTTCCATCGGCAGTCGAAGGTTGCATCGGCGGTGGGGCCGAGAAACATGAGCGCGGTGCGTGTGCGAGCGTCGTCTCGAGCGCGCCGCGCGTCGCTTCGGGCTCGTCCGAACGCGGCCGTAGACTGGCTCAGTGGTGAACCGTCTCGCCGACGAGACCAGCCCCTACCTGCTCCAACACGCCGACAACCCGGTGGACTGGTACCCGTGGGGCGAGGAGGCCCTCGAGCGCGCCCGCCAGATGGACAGGCCGATCCTCCTGTCGATCGGCTACGCCGCGTGCCACTGGTGCCACGTCATGGAGCGCGAGTCCTTCGAGGATCCCGAGACGGCGGCCCTGATGAACGAGCGCTTCGTTTCGATCAAGGTCGATCGGGAGGAGCGTCCGGACCTCGACGCGATCTACATGGATGCGGTGCAGGCGATGACCGGGCAGGGCGGCTGGCCGCTGAACGTGTTCACGGACCCAGAGGGGGTGCCCTTCTACGGGGGCACGTATTTCCCGCCCGAGCCCCGGCACGGGATGCCGAGCTTCCGCCAGGTGCTGGAGGGCGTCGCGGAGGCATGGCGCACACGCCGGGACGAGATCCGCACGTCGGCGCCGCGCACCGTCGAGGGGTTGAGCGCGGCGGCGCGGGTGCGCCCTTCGGACGAGGATCCTTCCCCGGCCGTCATCGACGAGGCCGAGCGGAACCTCGCCGCACAGTTCGACCCCAACTTCGGTGGCTTCGGAGGCGCCCCCAAGTTCCCGCCCGCCTCGGCGCTGGAGTTCCTGATGGGCCGCATGGCCGAGCCGGCCGGTGACGAGGCGAAGGCCGCGCAGGCAGGAAAGATCGTCACCACGACGCTCGAGCACATGGCGCAGGGCGGCATCTACGACCAGGTCGGCGGCGGGTTCGCGCGCTACTCGGTCGACGCGCACTGGCTCGTGCCCCACTTCGAGAAGATGCTCTACGACAATGCGCTGCTCGCGCGCGCCTACCTGCACGCCTGGCAGCTGACCGGCAGGGATCTCTTCCGGCGCGTGTGCGAGGAGACCCTCGACTGGGCGCTGCGTGAGATGCGCGGTCCGGAGGGCGGCTTCTACTCCGCGCTCGACGCCGACTCGGAGGGCGAGGAGGGCAGGTTCTACGTGTGGACGGAGGCCGAGCTGCGCGAGGTCCTCGGTGACGACGCCCCGCCCGTGCTGGCCCACTGGGGAGTTGACCGCGGGCCGAACTTCGAGGGGCGCAGCATCCTGCACGTCGCCGGCGGTGAGATCGAGCCGCAGGTCCTGGAGCGCGCGCGCCGGGCCCTGTACGAGGTGCGCTCGCGGCGGGTGTGGCCGGGCCTGGACGACAAACGGCTCGTGGCCTGGAACGCGCTCATGATCGCCGTACTGGCCGACGCGGGAGCCGTGCTCGGGCGTGCCGACTACCTCGACGAGGCCCGGGACTGCGCCCGGTTCGTGCTCGAGGAGATGCGGGACGCCGGCGGGCGGCTCCTGCGGACGTACAAGGACGGGCGGGCGGCGCTGAACGCGTACCTCGAGGACCACGCGTTCCTGGTCGAGGCGCTGCTGGGGCTCTACGAGGGGACGTTCGAGACCCGCTGGTTCACCGAGGCACGGGCGCTCGCCGAGACGATGATCGAGCGCTTCGGGTCGCCCGAGGGCGGCTTCTTCGACACCTCCACCGACCACGAGGCGCTGATCGTGCGCCCGCGCAGCTTCGAGGACCACCCGATTCCGAGCGGGAACTCCTCCGCCGCATACGGCCTCGAGCGGCTGACGGCGTTCACCGGCGAGCGGAGCTACGAGGACCGCGCCGCCGGGGTGTTCCGCATCCTCCAACAGGCCGCCGCCCGGCATCCCCAGGCCTTCGGCCACCTGCTCCAGGCGCTGCGCTTCCACTTCGGCCCTCGGCGCGAGGTGGCGCTCGTGGGCGACTCGCTCGATGAGCTTGTCGCCGCCCTGCGCAGCCGCTTCCGCCCCACGGCGGTGGCGGCCGGCATGCGGCCGGGCGACTCGGAGACGCAGGAAGCGGTGCCCCTGCTGCGCGGGCGCGAGCCGGTGGACGGCCGCCCTGCCGCCTACGTGTGCCAGAACTTCGTATGTCGTCTGCCGGTGACCGAGCCGGCCGAGCTGGAGCGCGAGCTCGCCGCCGGCGTCACGTGACAGCGGCGGCCGCCGGGACGATCTCGCTCGGAGGAGAGCTCGCGGTCAACAGGCTCGGCTTCGGCGCCATGTGGGTTGCCCGCGCCGGGCCCGAGGGCGCACGCGCACTCCTACGGCGGGTCGTGGAGCTGGGCGTGAACCTGATCGACACCGCCGACGTGTACGGCCGCGGCGCCAGCGAGACCGCGATCGCGGATGCGCTCCACCCCTATCCCGCCGATCTCGTGATCGCCACGAAGGGTGGTCAGATCCACGTCGACGGCAAGCCCGCCCCGGACGGGCGGCCCGAGCACCTGCGAGCCGCGTGCGAGGCGAGCCTGCGGCGCCTGCGCCTCGACACCATCCCGCTCTACCAACTTCACAATCCCGATTCCAAGGTGCCGCTCGAGGAGTCGCTCGGCGCGCTGGTCGAGTTGCGCGACGAGGGCAAGGTCCGGATGATCGGCGTGTCGAACGTCTTCGCTGGGCGGCTCGAATCCGTGCTGGACGAGTTCCCGGTGGTGTCGGTGCAGAACCAGTACCACCTCATCCACCGCCGCTCCGACCGCGACCTGCCGATCTGCGAGGCCCGCGGCGTCGCGTACATGCCCTACCGGCCGCTCGGATCGGGAGCGCTTGCCGCCCCGGACGCGCCCTCGAGCACCGCGGGCAGCTCGGCGCCGCCCGCCCAGATCGCGCTCGCGTGGCTCCTGCAGCACTCGCCGATGATGCTCCCGATTCCCGGCACGTCGTCGATCGAGCACCTGGAGGAGAACATGCGGGCACCCCTTGTCAGACTCGGCGACGCTGAGGCCGCGGCGCTGGACGCGCTCGACTCCCAGTCGCCCGGCTAGGCGACGGCGGTCGCCTCGATCTCGATCAGCAGCGGGGGAAACGCGAGCCGCGAGACGCCCAGCAGCGTCGAGGCCGGCTTGCAGCCGGCTGCCGCCAGGCGACCGGCGGGGCCTTCGTAGCCGGCGAAGAAAGCGTCCACATCGGTCGTGTAGAAGTTCAACCGCACGACGTTCGCGAGTGAGAGCCCGGCCTGCGAGAGCACCTGCTCGAGGTTGTCCAGCGCCTTGTGCATCTGCGCCTGCATGTCGCCCTCGTGCAGCGGCGCGCCGTCGTCCCCGCTGGAGGTCTGGCCGGCGCAGTACAGGACGCGCTCCGCCCCCGTGACCTCGATCGCCTGCGAGTAGCCGAACGCGTCCTGCCACGTCCACGGGTTGACCGGCCGCTGCTCCATTTCCCGCACCCTACACGGCCCTGCTGCGACGCTCGACCAGCACCACGTCGCGCCAGCGGTCACCCATCCGGCCGAGGCGCTCGCGCACGCCGACCACGCGACAGCCGAGCGCCTCGCACAGTGCGAGGCTGACACGGTTCTCCGGGAACACCCAACCTTCCAGGGTCCAGATACCCGCCCGCTCGGAAGCCGCCACGACCGCCTCGCCGAGGGCGCGCCCCACGCCGCCGCCGCGCTCCGCCGCGGCCACGTAAAGGCTCACCTCGGCCACGCCGCAGTAGACGTCGCGCGTCGAGACGCCGCGCAGCCCGGCGAACCCGATCACTCGCCCGTCCCGGCGCGCGACCAGCCGGCATTCCTGCAGGTGGTCGCGGTCCCACCCCGCCCACGTGGGCGGGCGCTCCTCGAACGTCGCCTGCCCGGTCGCGATCCCCTGCGCGTAGACCGCACGCACCGCGGGCCAGTCGCTACGGCGCATGGCGTCGATCTCGACCATGCGGCCATCATGGCCCTGCCCTCCAGGCGCGTCATTGGCCCGCCGGCCAATTCGGCTTGGCCCTCTGTCCCAGGCGGTTCCCCCCCGTCGCTTCCCGCGGGGCATTCTCGAGCGACGGGGCTGGAA
>JBOGZM010000126.1:0-4176 GCA_050697255.1 Solirubrobacterales bacterium | reverse complement strand
CGCTAAGGAGATGGGCGGGACGCCCGGTGGGGGGCGGCCGCGGTCACGAGGGTGCGCCTCGTGGGCCGCGCGCTCGGCTGCTCCTCGCGCCTCTGCTGTGCCTGGCCCTGGTTGCGCCGGCCCAGGCTGCCACACCCCTGCGCACGATCGTGGAGGACGTGCCCGGGTCGACTGCGCACCGCTTCGTGACGCGGGACACGATGGGGAACTCCATGCACACGCTGAAGGTCGTGAGGAGCCCCTTCGGCGGTTACCTCGGCGTCTACCACACGACCGTGAGCGGCCGGTTCGTCGTGAAGGTCGCGACCAGCATCGACCTGTTGAACTGGCGGTTCGCCGCGAATCTGGCCCAGGATGCGTCGCAGCCGACGATTCACTCGCTGCGTTGGGGCGCGGCGCTGGTCGCGTACGAGAGCCATGCCGGTTGTCCGGGCGCCAAGCGGTGCCTGGCACTGCGCCACTACGCAACCGAGTCCGCGCTGCTGAGCGGGGCCGCGAGCCGGAGCGTGATGCTGCCGCGCAAGCTGTCGACCTGCGCCGAGGGCACTCCCAACATCTTCTCGGCGACGCGCACCCTGTCGAAGGTCGACCTCGGTTTCCACTACTTCCGCGACTGCCGCGTCGACCGGCAGGCGCGCGGGACGCTGCGCGACTTCGACCCGGCGACGTGGACGCCGGACGCGTCGCTCAGCGTCGATGCGGGCATCCTGGGCGCCGGCGCGCACCCGGACGGGATGATCGGCGACCGCGACGGCGGCTCCTACGATGGCGCCTACCATCGCCTGACCGAGGCCCAGATCGGGGCGGGCGACTTCAGCTCGTGGCGCAACTTCCTCTGGACCGGCGGGATCGCGACGCAGCTCGCGATCCGCACGCACGGCGGTTCGCAGGCGTTCGCCAACCCGACGTTCACGCCGCTGCCGTTGCCCAACGGAGTGCCGGGCGTGGTCGTGACGCAGTTCGTCCCGTCCTCGGTCTCGGCGCCGGGCGAGGCGGGCGAGCTGATCTACTACCGTCCTCAGGAACCGCCCCCATCGCCGACGATCGCCGCCGCCGGGGACATCTCCTGTCAGAACAGGCTGTGCCACGACGACGAGACGTCGGAGCTACTGGTGCAGGAGCCGCCCACGAAGGTGCTGACGCTCGGCGACAACCAGTACGAGCATGGCGAGCTGATCAACTTCGAGAAGTACTACGTGTCCGACTGGGGGCGCGTGAGGTCGATCACGATGCCGACCCCCGGCAACCACGACCCGCCCTCGTCGGGATACACGGCGTACTTCGGAAAGCCACCCAACTACTCGTACGACCTCGGGGAGTGGCACCTGATCGCGCTCGACTCGACGAATATCTCGGCCGCCACCGCGTTCCTCGATTCGGACCTGGCGGAGCACTCCGGCCGGCGCTGCATCCTCGGCTACTGGCACCATCCGCGCTTCTCGTCCGACCTCACACACGGCAACAACGCCGCGATGGGGCCGCTCTGGACCCGTCTGTACGCCGCGGGTGCAGACGTCGTGCTGGTCGGCCACGCTCACACCTACGAGCGGTTCGCGCCGCAGACGCCGACGGCGGTGGCCAGCCCGACGGGCATCCGCCAGTTCATCGTGGGCACGGGCGGCAAGCAGCTCCATTCCTTCGGCACGGTCCGCGCCAACAGCGAGGTACGGCTGGGTGGGCTCTTCGGGGTCCTGCGCATGACGCTCCACGCCACGTCGTACGAGTGGCGCTTCCAGGGCGAGGACGGCGCGACCTACGACTCGGGCTCGGACACCTGCTCCTGACGTCTTAGCGCACGGCACTCACTGGGCGTCCCAGAACCCGCACTTGTGATCGGCGGCGAACCCGGTGCCGGTCACCGGGGTGGGCGGCTCCAGCGACTGGTGCCTATCGGTCGCGACCGTGTAGCCCGGCCACTGCGGCGTGCCGATCGCGTTGGGCGTCCCGGCTCCCGCGAACTGCGTCCAGTAGCGCACCATCGTGTCGGCGAGGCTCTGCTGATCGCCGTTCAGCGCCGGAGCGTTGAGCGGGTTCGGCAGGTCGAACAGGTACTGGACCTCGGCGGCGTGGTACGCGCCGTACGGGAAGCTCGCCGGCGGAATGAACCGCTGAGGTGCGTTGGGGTCGTTGAACTCGTAGGTGAACGTCGGCACGAACTGCGAGAGCGACCCGGCGGCCCGGCGGGCGGGGCAGGCGAACAGGGCGTCGGTGCCGATGGCCGTCAGCGCCAGCCCCACGCTCGTGTAGTTCGCGAGCGGATACTGGGCCAGAACCTCCGCCGGGCTCGCGTTCAAGCCAAGCGTCGGGAGCAGGATGTTGACCGCGATCGGATAGAAGACCGGCGGCAGCGGCCCGAAGACGAACTCGACGTTAAGCGCCGCGAACAGGCTGAACTCGTCGTGGTTCGACCCCTCGATCACGGGCACGCGGTTGAACTGCCCGCTTTCGAAGGCGGCCCGGATCGACTGGGGAAGCGCGTTGCCGTCCACGTTCGGCCCGATCTCGCCCGGGAGCTCAGGCTGGTTCGCGAGCAGGGTCTCGACGGACACCGAGCGCAGGCACTCCTTCGTCTGCACCTCGCAGCCCATGTTGTGCGCGAGGGCGAGGCCCCGGGTCTCGGCATCGGCCAGGGAGGGCTCCCGTGGGGAGTAGGCGCCGCTCTGCGCGATCGCGCGGTCGAACAGGCCCGCCGAATCGGGGGACGCGAGCTGGGCATGGACGCTGAGGCCGCCCGCGGACTCGCCGAAGATCGTCACGTTGTCCCGGTCACCGCCGAACTTCTTGATGTTGCGCTGGACCCAGCCCAGCGCGGCCTGCTGATCCATCAGCCCGTAGTTGCCCGAGGACTGGTCGGGGGACTCGGCGCTCAACGCCGGGTGCGCGAGGAACCCCAGGAAGCCGAGGCGGTAGTTGAGCGTCACGACCACCACGCCCTTCTCGACGAGCCTCGTGGGGTCGTAGTCGTCGCTCTCTCCCACGACCAGCGCGCCGCCGTGGAGCCAGACCATCACCGGCAGGCGCTTGGCCTTCTTCAGCTTGACCTTGCCCTTCTTCTCCTGCGCGACCTTGCCGTTGGGCGTGAACACGTTCAGGTAGAGGCAGTCCTCCGTGCTGGACTCCTGCCCGAAGGGCGACGCGGCCTGCGGGCAGTGGCCGCCGAACTGGCTCGCGTCCCGGGGGCCATTCCAACGCTGGGCCGGCTGCGGCGGCTGCCAGCGCAGCTCGCCGACCGGCGGAGTCGCATAGGGAATGCCGAGGTACTTGCTGACGGTAGGCGTATCGACGCCCCGCACGGGGCCGTTGTCGGTCGGCACGGCTCCGCGCGCGGACGCCGCGGGCGCAGAGGCCGCGATCAGCGCGCAGCCCAGAAGGGTCAGAATGACCAGCCTTCGGGTCGAGCCGAGGATGGCCTCGCCAGCCGTGCTCATGTGTCGCCTCCCAGTGGTTCTCCCGGACGTCGCGGGGTCGAGCCTATCCGGTTTCGGGTCGGTCGGTCCGTGGCCAGTGGTGGAATTCCGGCTCGTGACGCTCGCGGAGCTGACCGAGCCCACCCGCCAGGCGCTCGAGCTGGTGCGGGACGGCGACCAGTTCAAGTGGTACGTCGTCTGGATGCTGGTGGCGGTGATGTGGATGTACAGCGTCGAGATCGAGCGGCGCGCCTGGCCGGTCGTCGCCGCCGGTCTCGCGCTGTGGTCGGCCGACTGGATCAACGAGATCCTGAACAGCGTCTTCCTCGAGGCCAACGACACGGCGCCGTTCTGGGCCACCACCGGCTCGACCGCCTACCAGATCTTCGTCGGCCTGAACGTGGAGATCTCGCTCATGTTCGCGATCTTCGGGCTCGCCTTTGCCAAGACGCTGCCGGCCGACCGCGACCTGCGCATCCTGGGCATGAACAACCGGCTTGCGCTGGCGCTGCTGTTCAGCGTGGTCTCCGCGAGCGCTTCCGCTTCGTGGCGAAGCTCGCCGCCGTTGCCGCGACACTCGCGCTGGTGACGGCTCTGCTCGGCTGGATCTGAGCGTCCCGATGGCCGCCGCCCTCGGGAGGCTATTGTCCCGGCTGTGCTCAGGTATCGGGGCCATGTCTAGCGTCACCCCCGTGCATCGCCATGCCTGATTGGGCGATCTGGTTCATCGTCGGCGCCGCGCTCCTCGCCGGCGAGCTCGCCGTCACCG
>JBOGZM010000125.1:0-2504 GCA_050697255.1 Solirubrobacterales bacterium | reverse complement strand
CTACTCACCCCCACGCTTCGTGGCGGGGGTGCCGACCGTTAATTACCGTTCCGGCCGGACGTCAGGCGCCATATGGTCTAGCGCCGGCTCCTTTCCTTCGCCACCTGACCAGCTCGCGAGCCACTGCGGCTTCTCGACCCAGCATGCAATGTGATGTGGACCGTCCGCTCGACCCGCCGCTAAGCTCTGATTGGAGGAAGCGCCCTCATGGGCGCGATGCTGGCGTCCCAGATCGAGGGTCATGAGCAGGAAGAGGGTTCTCTACGTATTGCACAACCATCCGGCCACACGGCCGGGCGGGGCAGAGGCCTACGCGCTGGAGTTGTACGAGGCGATGCGCGAGTCGCCGGAGTTCGAGCCGGTGCTGGTCGCGCGGGTCGGCCCCCACCAGCACACCCAGGACCTGGCGCGGCCGGGCACTCCGTTCAGCCTCGTCACCGACGAGGACCCCGCGCAGTACTTCGTCTACACGGACGCGGGCGTGTACGACTGGTTCCTCGGGACATTCCCCGAAAAGTCCCTCTACACCCTTTACTTCAAGGACCTGCTGCGCTCGTTCCAGCCCGACGTCGTCCACTTCCAGCACACCCACTTCATCGGCTACGACCTGGTCACGCTCACGCGGCGGGTGCTGCCAGACGTGCCGATCCTCTACACGCTCCACGAGTACATCCCGATCTGCCACCGCGACGGCCAGCTCGTGCGCACGGTCGGGGAGGAGCTCTGCACCCACGCCTCCCCGCGACGCTGCAACCAATGCTTCCCCGACTGGTCGCCGCAGCACTTCTTCCTGCGCGAGCGCCTGATCAAGTCCCACCTCTCACACGTGGACCTGTTCCTGGCGCCCAGCAACTTCCTGCTCGAGCGCTACGTGGACTGGGGGATACCGCGGGAGAAGATCCGCTTCGAGGACTACGGCCGGCTGCCGGAGACGCCCGTTCCAGAAGGCGGTGGCGAGCGGCCGCGCAACCGGCTCGGCTTCTTCGGCCAGGTGAGCCCGTACAAGGGCGCCGAGATCCTGCTCGCGGCGATGCGGATCCTGAAGGAGACGCTGCCGGACGTGCACCTGTGGCTGTACGGCGCCAACATGGACGTGCTGCCTCCGGATGCCCGTGAGTCGCTGGTGGAGGCGATGCAGATCGCCGCCACGGATGGAAACGTGACGCTCGCGGGCGCGTACGACCACGCGGCGGTCCCGCGCCTGATGTCGGAGGTCGACTGGGTCGTCGTGCCGTCGCGCTGGTGGGAGAACTCGCCGCTCGTGATCCAGGAGGCGTTCATGCACGGGCGCCCGGTGATCTGCTCTGACATCGGCGGGATGAAGGAGAAGGTCACGCACGAGGTGAACGGGCTCCACTTCGTGGTCTCGAATCCGCAGAACCTGGCAGACACGATCAGCAGGGCCGTCACGACGCCTGGCCTGTGGGACAGACTGCACGCTGGAGTCCCTTCCATCTTCTCGATGGACGAGCACATGGTGAACCTGGCCCGGATGTACAACGAGTTGGTCGACCGGCATTCCCCGCCTGTGGCCCAACCCGAGCTGATCCCGACGGCCGGATGAGCGTGTTGAGACGTTTGGGCGCCTGGCTGGGCGGCCGCCGGGCAAGTGCTGCCTGGGTGAGCGACACGCTGTTGCTGGTCTCCGGCCGGCCCGGTCGCGATCGCGGCTGCGAGCTGCGCGCCCGAGTGGTGGATGGCGCCAGAGAACTGCGGCTCTATGCGTGTCCACCCCAGTCTGGCGAGACAGCCCCGATACGCGTCTCGGTGGTTCCGCTCGAGCGCCTGCTCGAGCAAGACCTGTCTCCCGAGCCCGACGGAGGGAGGGCCCTGATGGCGGTGCTACTGCAGGGGGCCGCGCCCGAGCTCGAGGGCCCGGAAGGCCTTCGTGTCGCCAAGAGCCTGCGCCGGATTCGCAACGCTGCGCGCGGCGAACTGCGCGCTCCGGCGGGCGAGCACGGGGCCGCGCTGGCGGTCAACGTGGATGCGATCAAGGCGATCGACGACCGCGCGTTCTGGGTCTATGGGTGGCTGAACAACCCCCAAGGGCTGATCAACAAGCTTGAGGCCGTTTCCCCCGAGGGGCAGCGCACGGAGCTGTTCGAGCACGCGTACCGATACGACCGCCCCGATGTCGCGGAGCTTCACGCCGCGGCTGGCGCCTACGGCCAGCGTCACGGCTTTCACCGCTACTTCGAGCTGCCCCACCCGAGTCGCCTCCGCTCAGGATGGCGTGTCGAACTGCGCGACGCCGCCGGCGACGAGTACCGAGTGAACGCGCCGGAAGACATGACGGACAACCCGCCGGAGACGCGGCTCACGATCCTACGCGAGTTCGCCCACGACCGACCGGGCAAGGAGATCCTGCGGACCGCGATGGGCCATCCCGCGCTCGAGCGGCTCCAGCGCCGCCTGCGCCGCACGGCGGAGATCGAGGCGGTGGACCAGCACGGCGATGCCCCGACGTCCCCCGCGGTGACGATCATCGTGCCGCTGTACAAGCG
>JBOGZM010000124.1:0-5658 GCA_050697255.1 Solirubrobacterales bacterium | reverse complement strand
CCACAGCGACGGTGGGGAGCTACACGCTCGTCGGTGCGGGCGCTCTGCGCACTCTCACGCCCGGGGGCATCAACACCTACTACGAGCGCATTCCTGTCAGCGGCGGCGACATTCTCGGCCTGCGCGTCGGGAATCCGCCCACCAGCCCACTCCCCACCGACACCGGCGGCGGGGCGTCCTGTGCCTTCACGGCGGGGGTGGGCGACTCGATCCGTTACGGCGTCGCGGCGACCGAGCCGCCGCCCGGCTCCACGACCGCGCTGCCTGCCCCGCTCACACCGAACAGGCTGAACGTCACGGCCGTGCTGGAGGCCGACGCGGACGCCGACGGCTTCGGCGACGAGACGCAGGATGCATGCCCCGGGAGCGCCGGATCGTCATCGCCCTGCGTGCCGGCGGCGCCTGCCCCGGCAAGGGACACGACGCCTCCGTCGGCAAGGCTGAGCGGCCGCCGCGACTCGATCCGGGACGGTCGCGTGGCGCTCTGGGTGAAGGCCAGCGAGGCCGCGACGGTTACCGCGCGCGGCACGGTGAGCATCCTCTCTCATGCCCGGGTGCACCGGCTTCGAACCACGACCGTGAACGCGGCCGCGAACAGCCGCGTGCGAGTGAAGCTGCGGCTTCCGAAGAAGACGAAGCGCGCCGCTCGCCGTGCCCTGCGGCGGGGCCGGCGGCTGCGGGCAAGGATCTCCGTCACGCTTCGGGACGCTGCCGGCAACACCGGCTCGGCGAAGAGAGCCGTGCGGCTCAGGCCCTAACGCGACCCGAGCGCCGCGTGCGCTGCCACCGAGGCGCGCTCGAACAGCTCGCGGTGCAGCTCGACGTTGCGGGCACGGTCGAGCGGGACCTCGACGAGTCCGGGACGCGACAGCGCGGCCGGCAGGTCGGCATAGGAGCCGATGTGCGTGAACGCGATCCCGTAGAGGTCAGCGACCTTGGCCAGGTCCAGGCCCGTGGGGGTCCCGAACAGCTCCTCGTAGCCGTCGCGGTGGCGCGCGATCGGCAGGAAGTCGAAGATCCCGCCGCCGCCGTTGTTCAGCACGATCACGGTCGCCTCCACGCCCAGCCGCCGGATCGTCAGCAGGCCGTTCATGTCGTGGTACAGGCCGAGGTCGCCGGTCAGGATGTAGGTGGCGCCGGGGCTGCTCGCTGCCGCTCCGAGCCCCGACGAGACCATCCCGTCGATTCCGTTCGCGCCCCGGTTGGCGAGGAAGCGCAGCTCGCGGCCGCTACTGGGCAGGAAGGTCTCTAGGTCGCGGATCGGCATGCTCGAGGCGACGAACAAGGTGCTACCCGGCGGGAGCAACGCCCCCAGGTCGCGGTGGATGCGCGGCTCGAACAGCTCGTCGCCAAGGGCGTCGAAGAAGGAGTCCACCGCCGCCTCGGCTGCGGCGGACGCCGCCAGCCAGCCCTGCTGCCAGTCCCGGTCGGCACGCGGGGCGAGCTGTTCGGCGAAGACGCTCAGCAACGCCACCGGGTCGGCGCGGGCGATCAGGTCGGCGGTCACGGTGGGCTCGTTCCAGGCGCCGTCGGGATCGATCACGACCTGGCGGCAACCGGGATGCTCGCCGAGCCACGTCCGCACCGGCTTCGAGGTCACCATGTCGCCGACTCGGATCACGAGCTCCGGCGCCAGCGCCTCGGGAAGATCGCGGAACACCAGGTCATAGGCGGGTACGACCAGCTCGCGGTCGTGCGGTCCGCAGCGCAGCTGCGAGGTCGGCTCGGGCAGGACCGGATACCCGCACGCACGCGCGAGCGCCGCGACCGTCGCGCCCAGCTCCGCGTCGCGCTGGCGCCCGGCCAGGATCACGCCCCGCGTGCATTCCGAGACGAGCGTGGCGAACGCGGCGATCAGGTCGTCGCTCGGCTCGGAGGCCGCCGGTGGCACGGATGTCAGCGGCCGTCCGTCCGTTCGACCCTCGCGGGCCAGCGGGTTCGACGCCGTCACCTCCGCGGGAACGGGATCGGGCGCCAGCGGCTCCGTGAGCGGGACGTTCAGGTGCACGGGGCCGGGGGGACGCCCGCGGGACTCCGCGACGGCGCGCACGGCGGCGGAGCGGTAGTGCAGCAGCCCCGGATCGTCCGCGCGCGCGACGCCGAGCTCGCAGAACCAGCGCACCGCGGACCCGTAGAGCTTCAGCTGGTCGATCGTCTGGCCGGCCCCGCGGCCCCGCAACTCCGGCGGCCGGTCGGCGGTGATCACGATCAGCGGGACGCGTCCCTCCGATGCCTCCGCGACCGCGGGGTGCAGGTTCGCGCCCGCGGTGCCGGACGTCGTCAGCACGACCGCCGGGACACCGGTCTGCTGCGCGATGCCGAGCGCGAAGAAACCGGCGCAGCGCTCGTCCACGTGCGTCCAGACGCGAATCGCCGGTTCCCGCCACAGCGCCAGGGCGAGCGGCGCGGAGCGCGAGCCCGGCGACACGCATGCATGCCCGACCCCGGCCCGGGCCAACTCGTCGACGAGCGCCGAGGCCAGGGCCGTGTTCCGGTTCGTGGTGTCCATGGGGCGGGAAGCTAGCCGAGCTCGATGCGCCTGCTCGCGAGCGCATCCTCGTCGATCTCCACGCCGAGGCCCGGGCCGGGGGCGAGGTGGAGCCTGCCGTCCTCGACGACGCACTCGTGGCTGGCCACCGTGTCAGCGAACAGCAGGGACGTGGCCAGCCCGTGGGCAAAGCCGCTGTCGTCGATCGCCTGCACGACGTGCGCCGCGGCCGCGATCCCGACCGGGCCGTCGAGGGCGCTCGAGAGGTAGACCGGGATGCGCTCGGCGATCCCCATCGCGGCCCGCGGGCCTCCGACCTTTGCGAGCTTTACGGTGGCCGCGTCGCATACACGGGCTGCGGCCTCTGCGTCCTCAGCTGTCACGACGCTCTCGTCGGCGGCGAGGCGCACGTCCGTGCGCCCACGCAGCGCGGCCATCTCGTCCAGTGTCGCGACGGGCTGCTCGGCCAGCTCCAGGGGCGCCATCTGCCGCAGGCGCTCGACCGCCACGTCCACCGACCAGCTGCCGTTGGCGTCGACGCGGATCTGCGCCTGTGACCCGACCGCGTCTCTCACGGCGGTCACCTGCGCCACGTCGCCCTCCATGCCGGCCTTGAGCTTGAAGGTCTCGAAACCGCGCGCCGCCCACGCGCGCGCGTTCTCGGCCACCGTGCCGGGGTCGGCGGCAGGCAGGGTGGCGTTGCACAGCACCGGCGCCGCGGCGGTCGCTCCGAGCAGCCGCCACACCGGCACGTCGGAGAGCCTTCCGACCAGGTCGAAGAGCGCCATCTTGACCGCGTCCCTCGCCTGCGGGGAGAACTCGGCCACGCCTCGCACGTGGTCCTCGGGGTCCCCGGAGAGCTGCTCCCCTACCAGCTGGGGGCGCCAGACCGCGTCCAGCTCCTCGACGACCAGGGCGAGGGGAGTGCTTCCGCGCAGGGCCAGCGGCGCCGCCTCGCCGAGCCCCTCCGCGCCCTCGGCGCGGAGTCGCAGCAGGGCGAGCTGACGCTCCTCCAGTCGGCCCCGCGCGGTCACGTACGGCTCGCGGAAGCGCAGCGCGAAGGGCACCACTTCGAACGCCTCGATGCGTGCACCGGCCCACATGGTCTAGGACACCAGCAGTCCGGCGGAAAGCAGCACGGAGAAGAGAGCCAGCAACGCGCCGCAACGAGCAAGGGCGCGGTTCAGCGAGGGTCCGTCGGTGCGGGAGGAGACCGCCCGCACAAGCTGCGGGACCAGCGGGGCGGACAGCAGCGCCAGCAGCAATTCCGGGCGGCTGTCGACGGCGGCGATCGCGATCACGATCGCGAAGGCGAGGATGACGATCGCGGCGAACAGGCGCCGGGCAAGGTCGCGGCCGACTCGCACCGCGAGCGTGCGCTTCCCCGCGCGCCGGTCGGTGTCCACGTCGCGGATGTTGTTCACGACCAGGATCGCGGCCGCCAGCAGCCCGACCGGGACCGAGAGTGCCGGCGCCAGCCACGTCAGCTCCTCGGTCTGCACGTAGTAGGAGCCCGTCACCGCCACGACGCCGAAGAACAGGAAGACGAACAGCTCGCCCAGCCCTTCGTATCCGTAGGGACGCGGTCCGCCGGTGTAGAGCACCCCCGCGAGGATCGACGCCGCTCCGATCGCGAGCAGCTCCCAGCCCACGAGCGCGATCAGGTATGAGCCCGCGGCGACCGCGATCGCGAACGCGAGCCACGTCGCGACCAGCACCTTGCGCGGCGGCACGAGCCCGCCGGCGGTGACCCGCACGGGCCCCAGGCGCTCCTCGGTGTCGGCTCCCCGGCGCGCGTCGGAGTAGTCGTTGGAGAGGTTCGTCCCGATCTGGATGAAGATGCTGCCGACCAGCGCGGCGCAGAACGCCAGCGCGCGGAACTCGCCCTCACTGCCGGCGAGCGCCGTGCCGACGAGCACGGGGGCAATCGCGGCCGGGAGCGTCCGCGGCCTCGCCGCCATCGCCCAGATGCGCAGTGGGACCCGGCTTCGGACCGGCCTCGCGGACGCCGACGACACCGGGACGCCGTTCAGGGCCGGCGGGGGAACTTGGAGAAGTCGGGATCGCGCTTCTCGACGTACGCGTTGCGGCCCTCCTGGCCCTCCTCCGTCATGTAGAAGAGCATCGTCGCGTCCCCGGCCAGCTGCTGTATGCCGGCGAGCCCGTCCGTGTCCGCGTTGAACGCCGCCTTCAGCATGCGCAGCGCGATCGGTGAGAGCTCCAGCATCTCCCGGCACCACGCGACGGTCTCCTCCTCCAGGCGGTCGAGCGGGACGACGGTGTTGACCAGTCCCATCTCGAGCGCCTGCCGGGCGTCGTACTGGCGGCACAGGTACCAGATCTCGCGCGCCTTCTTGTGACCCACGATGCGGGCCAGGTAGCCGGCGCCGTAGCCGCCGTCGAAGCTCCCCACCTTCGGGCCGGTCTGGCCGAACTGGGCGTTGTCGGCGGCGATCGTGAGGTCGCACACGACGTGCAGCACGTGCCCGCCGCCGATCGCGTAGCCGGCCACCATCGCGATCACGGGCTTCGGCAGCCGCCGGATCTGGACCTGGAGGTCGAGCACGTTCAGGCGCCCGATCCCGCGCCGGGCGACCTCGTCGTCGCCGATGTAGCCGTCGTCCCCGCGGATGCGCTGGTCGCCGCCGGAGCAGAAGGCCTCCGGTCCCTCGCCGGTCAGGACGATCACGCCCACGTCCGGGTCGTCGCGCGCGTGCTCGAAGGCATCCTGCAGCTCGAACAGCGTCTGCGGGCGGAAGGCGTTGCGCACCTCGGGCCGGGCGATGGTGATCTTCGCGACCCCCTCCGCGTCCCCGGCGCCGGTCTCGTAGCGTATGTCGGTGTAGCTGCCGTGCGCAGCCCAGTTGAACGCCATGGCGGATCGCAACGATAAAGCCTCCCGCACGAGTGCCCGGAGTCCCGGGTGAGACTCGACGACTGGCTGTCGCGGGCCGCCGAGGGGGTGCCTCGCCAGACGGCCCTGATCGCCGGCGAGCGGACGGTGACGTTTGCCGAGCTCGAACGGGACGCAGTGGCCGCCGCCCGCCGGTTCGCCGGCCTGGGGGTGCGGCCGGGGGACCGCGTGGCGCTTGCGGCGGAGGCGTCGATCGACCACGCGGTGCTGTTCCACGGCCTCGCGAAGCTGGGGGCGGTCGCGGCTCCCCTGGACC
>JBOGZM010000123.1:0-2782 GCA_050697255.1 Solirubrobacterales bacterium | reverse complement strand
CCCCGACCCTACCGGGCACGGCGCATAGAGAACGCCCCCCGCTCAGGAAGAGAAACGGGGGGCGCTCAGGGGTGCAGGGGGGCAGGTTGCTGGGCGAATCACCCAGCTGGGGAGAGACCTTGCCGTGCACCCCTCCGAGCCGCCTACATCGGGCGGGATCGGCTTTACCCAGACGGTCAGGCCCAGAGGAAGCAACGATCAGGCTCCGGAGCACCACCCCGGATATGTCTCCCCTACTACTGTCGCCGCCGTACCCCCGGTTCCCGGCGCCCAAACGCAAAGCTGGGGAAAGTCCCCAACCTGGGTGAAAGCTCTTATCTCCGCCCACGCCGAGACGCCCCCGCCTCGGCTCGGGGGCGTCTCGAGCGTGCAACCCCGGCGGCTCCGCCGCCGCCCGCCCTGCATCACGGGGTCATCTCCATGCCTGCGCCCGGGCAGGTCCCGCGCCGGCTGTCTCCTCCCCTACTACTGACCGGTTAGTTACCCTACAAGCGCCGCGCCGAAACGGCGCCGGCGGCGCCGGCCGCGCCGACCTGCTGAGTGACGGATGTCGCTGAACCCACTGGCCGGGGCCCATTAGAAATTCACCTGTACCCACGAAGGGAGGCCACGATGGCAGCTGGAGCAACGCATGCGCTTTCCTTCCGGCTCCCCGCGCGTCGCAGCGAGCCGCTTGCGCGCCGCCGCGACCGCCTGTTCGAGACGTGGCGGGCCGCGATCTGGACCAGCGCGGTCGTGGGCACGGCCACCCTCGCGACCACGGCGCTGAACGCGGTGCCGGGCAGCCCCGTGGACGAGATCGTGATGGCGAGCGCCTACACGCTCACGGGCGTGCTCGGCCACCTCGCGCCGATCCCGGATAACTAGGCGGCCAGGACCGCCGCCGGCTCGGCGACCCGCACCCGCATCGGCAACCCGTCGCGGGGCGAGATCGTCGGCGCCTGGCGGATGCTCAACTCGTGGCCGGGAGCCAGGTCGAGCCGGAAGCGCTCCAGGATCCCGCGCGCGATCAACGCGATCTCGGCCTGGCCGAAACGCATCCCGATGCAGGTCCGCGAGCCGCCGCCGAACGGCACGTAGGCGCTCTGTGGCAGCTTCGCCCTGTTCTCCTCGCTGAAGCGCCGGGGCCGGAACTCCTGCGGCTCAGGCCACACGTCCGGCAGGTGGTGGCTGGCCCACGAGCAGTACTGCACGTGCGCGTTGCCCGGCACCCTGTGACCCTGGAATTCGAACGGCTCGATCGAGCGCCGCGGCCCGATGTACGCCGGCGGGTACTTGCGCAGCGTCTCGTCGAGGATCATGTCGACGGTCGTGGCCGGGTCGTCGAGCACCTCGGGATTGCGCGCCAGCTCGTAGAACATGAACGCGACCGTCGAGGTGGTCGTGTCGTGGCCCGCGAACAGCAGCGTCATCATCTCGTCGCGGATCTGGGTGCGGTCGAGCGAGGCACCGTCCTCGTCGGCGGAGTCGAGCAGCATCGAGAGGATGTCCTCCCCGCGCTCGCCGGACGCGCGGCGGCGGTCGATCTCCTCGTGCAGCAACGCATCGAGGCGCCGCCGCGAGCGCATCATCTGCGCGAAGGGAGTGCGCGGTCCGCGCAGGATCTGGAGCAGGTAGTCGCGGCCGTAGAAGGAGAGCGCCGCCTCGAACTCCCCCGCGGCGTTCAGCCCGCCCGCCTTCGCGCGGTCGGGGTCGAGCCCGAACAGCGCCCGCATTGCGACCCGCAGCGCCAGCCGCCGGGTCCAGTCGTAGACGTCCACCACCTCGCCCGCGCGCAGCTCGACGAGCGCACGGTCGATCTCGCCGCGCATCACGTCGGTCGCCGCCTCGATCCGCTCGCGGTGGAAGGCGGGCAGCATCAGCCTGCGGTGCATGCGGTGCACGGGCCCGTCGATCGTCAGCAGGCCGTCGCCGAGCAGCGGGATCAGGTCGCGCATGTGGCCCGCGCGCCAGAGGAAGTTCTTCGCGTGCGAGACCAGGATGTAGTGGTTCGCCTCCGGGCCCAGCATGAAGACGGCGTTGTGGTGGAAGATCTTCAGCGTGAAGATCGGCCCGAAGCGCTCGTAGCTTTCGACCAGCAGGCGGCAGGGGTCGTGCTCGAAGCGGCGCGTGCGCGCGAGGCTGAAGCTTTTCTCCCCCGGAGGGAACTCGATGTCGGCCCGGCGGTCGTCGCGCACGTCCCGCCACAGGAGCGTGAGCGGGTTGCTGGTGGCGGCTGGCACCGACGCGGACATGCCGGGGCCGAGGATATCCCAGCGCGTGGGCGCGCCACGCGGGCACTAGTATCGGTGGCGATGGCACGCGACAAGTGGGGCATGAGGCGGACCTTCAGCACGCCGCCTGGGCGGTCCGCGGTCAGCTGGCGCTGGGAGGTCGGCCTGCCGCTGTTCGTGATGGGATCGCTGACGGCGGTGCTGGTCGCGAGCGCGGGCAACGCCGGCGCCCTGTTCTGGGGGGCCGTGCTCGTGGCCGGGATCGGCGCCTCGCTCTTCTTTACAGGGCTGATGCGGCGCTGAGCGCCGCGTGACGGGCGCCACCGAGCGCCGGCACGTGGTGAGGCCCTACCGCCCGCTCACTTGCTGCACTCGACCACGACCTCGGGCTTCAGCACCCACTTGGCGTAGATGCCGATGCCCTCCTGCTTCAGGACGGTCTTGGTCACGAGGCGACAGCCGGGCGGCGCGCTGGTCGGCGGCGCTCCCTTCACCGGGGATCCGCACCTGCGCTTCGCCCGCCTCAGGGCGCGCCTGCGCTGGGAACGCAGCCGCGCGAGGCGCCTGCG